>NZ_JABUZE010000132.1:97863-148000 GCF_014897805.1 Halomonas sp. 3F2F | reverse complement strand
GCCAGACTCGAACTGGCACACCCGTAAAGGCGGCGGATTTTGAATCCGCTGCGTCTACCAATTCCGCCACACCGGCAATGGCTGCGCATTATACGTAGATAACCTCACAGGTCAATCACATTGACTGACTTTATCTATCTAAAGCGCTATCCTATGCCGCCTGTTTGACCACTGATAAGAGCCATTTCCATGCAGCGCGCGGATTTTCATTTCGAGCTACCCGACGAGCTAATTGCTCGCTACCCTTCTGAGCAGCGCAGCGACTGCCGTTTGCTATGCGTGGATGGCCAAAGCGGCGCGCTTGAGCATCGCCAGTTTGCTGATTTACTTGAACTACTCGAACCCGGCGACTTGCTGGTATTCAATGATACGCGCGTCATTCCAGCACGCTTGCACGGTCACAAGGCTAGCGGCGGTAAAGTAGAAATGCTGCTGGAGCGCCCGCTGGATAGCCACCGCGGTTTGGCACATATCCGTTCGAGTAAATCACCTAAGCCTGGCACCGAGCTGATCTTTGAAGGCGACATTCATGCGGTGGTTGAAGGCCGCCGCGATGCACTGTTTGAGCTGCGCTTTTTAGGCGACACGCCAATGATTGCGCTGCTTGAAAAGCATGGCCATATGCCACTGCCGCCCTATATCACCCGTGACGATGAGCTGAGTGATCGGGAACGCTATCAAACCGTGTATGCCCGCCGCGACGGTGCAGTAGCAGCGCCTACCGCGGGGCTTCACTTTGACCAACCGTTGTTGGATGCCCTGGCCGAGAAAGGCGTTAACAGTGCCTTTGTGACCTTGCACGTCGGCGCTGGCACCTTTCAGCCAGTGCGCGTCGACAACATCCTTGAACACCATATGCATAGCGAGTGGATTGAGGTGTCTGAGACCGCCTGTCAACAAGTGCGTGACACTCAGGCTGCGGGGAAACGGATCATTGCCGTCGGCACTACCAGCGTGCGCTGCTTAGAAAGCGCTTGCCTGAAAAGTAGCGACGGCCAGATTGCCCCCTACAGCGGCGACACCGATATCTTTATCTACCCTGGCTACGAATGGCGCTGTGTAGATGCTCTGATAACTAATTTCCACCTGCCCGAGTCGACCCTGCTGATGCTGGTCTCTGCATTTGCCGGCTATGACCACATGATGCGGGCATACCGCACGGCAGTTGACGAGCGCTACGCGTTCTTTAGTTATGGCGATGCCATGCTGCTGACCCGCTAAACACGATACGTCCAGCGCCTTAACCGATTATTGACGAGTTATTTAGATGCGAAACGAATGTTTTATGCGCTTTGAGCGCCTAGCCGACGATGGCCGTGCACGCCGGGGGCGCTTGCACTTCCCCCGCGGTACCGTCGAAACCCCGGCCTTTATGCCGGTGGGCACCTACGGCACGGTGAAGGGCATGACACCTGACTCCGTGAAAGAGATTGGCGCAGAAATCATTCTCGGCAACACCTTTCACCTATGGCTGCGCCCAGGCACCGACGTGATTGAAGCCCATGGCGACTTGCATGATTTTGCCCAATGGGACAAACCTATCCTGACCGATTCCGGCGGTTTTCAGGTTTTTTCCTTAGGCGAAATGCGCAAAATTACCGAGCAAGGCGTTCACTTCCGCTCACCGGTCGATGGCAGCAAGGTATTTATGGGGCCAGAAGAATCCATGGCCGTGCAGCGCTCGTTGGGCTCTGACGTAGTGATGATTTTCGACGAGTGCACGCCGTACCCAGCCACTTTTGAAGAAGCCGAAAAATCCATGGAGCTTTCGCTACGCTGGGCGAAACGCTCACGCGAGGCTCATGGTGATTCGCCTTCGGCGCTGTTCGGCATTATTCAAGGCGGCATGCACCCTGAACTTCGCGAACGCTCATTAAAAGGGCTGCTCGAAATTGGCTTTGATGGCTTAGCCATTGGTGGCTTGTCGGTAGGCGAACCCAAAGAAGAGATGATCAAGGTACTCGATTATCTACCGACGTGGATGCCTGACGACACCCCGCGCTACCTGATGGGCGTTGGCAAACCAGAAGACTTGGTAGAGGGTGTGCGTCGCGGCGTCGACATGTTCGATTGCGTAATGCCTACTCGTAATGCACGTAACGGCCACCTGTTCACCTCCGAGGGTACGGTCAAGATCCGTAACGCTAAGCACCGCTTTGATACCCAACCGCTTGATGCTGAGTGTGACTGCTATACCTGCAAAAATTTCTCACGGGGCTACTTGCACCACCTGGATCGTTGTAACGAAATGCTCGGCTCCATGCTCAATACCATCCATAACTTACGCTACTATCAGCGGGTAATGGCTGATTTGCGCGCGGCAATCGAAGCGGGTACATTGACGACCTTTGTGGAAGGCTTTTATGCCCAACGCGGCCTGCCAGTGCCTCCCCTAGCGAATTAATCGCCATCCGCCATTGGCGGGTGGTTTAATCGGTTCACCCATTGAGTTTTCTAACCCAGGAGTTCTCTGCAATGCTGGATTTCTTCATCTCACCAGCCCATGCCCAAGAAGCCGCTGCCGGCGGTGGCATCGCGCAAATTGTCATGCTGGTTGGTTTTGTGCTGATTTTTTACTTCCTGCTGTGGCGCCCCCAGGCAAAGCGCGCTAAGCAGCACAAACAGCTGGTTACTGGCTTGGCCAAAGGCGATGAAGTCGTCATCGGTGGCGGTCTTGTTGGTCGTGTTACCAAAGTTAATGATGAGTTCCTAACGCTGGAAGTTTCTGAAGGCACCGAAGTTAACGTGCAGAAAAATGCCGTTGCTGCCGTACTTCCTAAAGGCACTATTAAGTCCATCTAACGCCTGCATCTCCCCCCTGCCGATCCAGTGCCAGCCACCCCGGCAGGGGTGACATGGTAGCCACGATGGTGAACTTTGCTGTGCGCGGTCTGTCCGTGCACAGCAATTCCGTTTGTAATTGAAGGCAGGGCTTGCATGCTCAACCGTTACCCCCTGTGGAAGTATCTGCTGATACTGGTCGTCCTGGTGGTTGGCCTTATCTATTCGCTTCCCAATTTATTCCCCGCAGATCCCGCCATCCAGGTTAGCGATGCCCAGGGCGACTCGCTGGATGAACGGCAAATATCCCGCGTTGAAGAAGCGCTCATTGATAGCGATATCGGCATTAAAGCCATTGAAGAAACGAATGGCCAATGGCTGATTCGCCTTCAGAGTGATGATGATCAGCTAGACGCCCGCGATATTGCCGCAGATGTATTGGGTAGTGACGCGACTGTCGCACTCAACCTCGCTGACGCCACCCCTGGTTGGCTGCAAGCCTTTTCCGCATCCCCCATGACACTGGGCCTCGATTTACGTGGAGGCGTGCACTTCTTACTCGAAGTAGATATGGATGCCGCCCTTACCCAGCGCTTGGAAGTGAATGCCAGCGCCATGCGTGAACTGCTACGTGGGGAGCGCATTCGCTATCGCAACACCACCATCGACGAGCGTTCACTTTCAATCGCCTTTGGCAGTGCAGAAGACCGCGATACTGCCCGGCGCTTGATCAGCCGCGACTTCCCTAATTTTGAATACAGCAATGAAGGCGATGGTCGTGCTTCCAACCTAGTCATGACGCTCAGCGACCAAACGGTTAACGAGATTCAGGACTATGCGATCAATCAAAACTTAACCACGCTACGCAACCGCGTTAACGAGTTGGGTGTCGCTGAGCCGATGGTTCAACGCCAAGGGCCTAGCCAAATCGTGGTTGAGCTGCCCGGCGTTCAAGATACCGTGGCTGCAAAGCGTATTGTGGGTGCAACGGCAAACCTAGAGTTTCGCCTGGAAGCTCGCAACGATACGCCTGACACGGAAACCGAACGTCTAGAATTCCGTAACGACCCTGCACGCTCGGCAGAGCTGATGCGCGATGTCATTATTACCGGTGATAGCGTATCCAGTGCCAGCAATAGCTTTGATGAAAATGGTCGTCCGCAGGTCAACATTAACTTGGACGGCACCGGCGGTACATTAATGAACCGCGCCACGCGAACCAACATCGGTCGCAATATGGCGGTATTGTTCATTGAACATAAAAGCGAAGATCGCGTAGAAATCGACCCCGAAACGGGCGAAGAAACGATTATTCGCGAGCCCTACGTCGAACGCGGCTTGATCAGCCTTGCTACCATCCAAAGTGCACTAGGTAACAGCTTCCGCATTACCGGCTTAGACTCACCGACTGAAGCTGCTGAGCTTGCTCTTCTGCTCCGCTCTGGTTCACTGGCCGCCCCTATCTACTTTGTCCAGGAACGCACCATTGGACCAAGCCTGGGTGCCGAAAACATTGAACGTGGCCTGCTATCAGTACAAATCGGCTTGTTACTGGTCGTGCTGTTTATGCTGGTGCGCTACAAAGTGTTTGGGGTATTTGCCAACATCGCCCTAGCGCTAAACCTAACGCTGCTCGTCGCGGTTATGTCGATGCTGGGCGCTACGTTAACACTACCAGGCATTGCCGGGATTGTGCTGACGCTAGGCATGGCAGTTGATGCCAACGTGCTGATATTCGAGCGTATACGCGAAGAATTGCGCAACGGCATGTCGATTCAGCAAGCAATCCATGCGGGCTACGAGCGCGCTTTCACTTCTATCGTGGATGCCAACATCACCACGCTGCTGGTAGCGGTGATTCTGTTCTCGATCGGTACCGGCCCAGTGAAAGGGTTTGCCGTTACGCTCTCCATTGGCATTTTGACATCCATGTTCACAGCACTACTGGTAACGCGCGCCATGGTCAACCTGACCTATGGCAGCAAGCCCGTCAAAAAGCTGTGGATTTAAACACATGGATCTAAATGGCATAGATTTGAAAAGCATGGATCTGAACCACGTGCTTAGCCCAGAATTTAAGAGGTGGTAATGAAACCCCTATCACAACTGCGAATCGACTTTATGGGGCGGCGCAACCTTGCGTTTATCGTCTCTGCCTTGATGCTAATCATCTCGATTGGCGCGATTATTTTTCAGCAGCTAAATCTCGGACTGGACTTCACCGGCGGCACCCTGGTGGAAGTGCGCTACGGCGCAGTCCCGTCCTTAGACGCGATTCGCCAATTGCTCGAAGACAGTGGTTTCCAAGACGTGTCGGTGCAAACGTTTGGCGCATCAACAGAAATACTTATCCGCATTCAGCAAGCGTTCGATGCGGATGTCGGTAACGATGTTGTCAGCCTGCTACGTGCCAATGGCGATAGCGTTAATCTTGTGCGGGCCGAATTTGTCGGTGCACAGGTAGGCGACCAACTTCGCGACCAAAGCGGCTTAGGCCTTCTAGTGGCATTGGGCGTGGTGATGCTTTACGTTGCCTTCCGCTTTCAATATAAGTTTGCTCTTGGTGCCCTGCTAGCCTTGCTGCACGATGTCATCATTGTTGTTGGCGTCTTCGCGCTGTTCAAGCTTGAGTTCGATCTAACAGTACTGGCAGCGATTTTGGCCGTTATCGGTTACTCGCTAAACGATACGATTGTTGTCTATGACCGTATCCGCGAGACCATTCGAACATCGCGTATTGATGATATGCCGCAAATCTTCAACGAAGCGATCAATGCCACCCTGTCCCGCACGCTCGCCACCTCTGGTACTACGGTACTGGTGTTGCTGGCGCTGCTGCTATTAGGCGGCGACATGATCGAGAACTTCGCTATTGCGCTGTTAATTGGCATCGTGGTGGGTACGTTCTCATCAATTTATATCTCAGGTGCGTTACTGATTCCGCTCAAGCTTTCACGGGAAGACCTTATCCCCACCAAGAAAGAGACGGACGAAGAGGAAGAAGAGCTGCCGTAAACCAGCAAAAGCAATCCGCAACAAAAAGGCTCTGCCGATAAAATCGACAGAGCCTTTTTAATGCGTGGTCATCGAGCAGACTGTATCAATCGCTTTTACCACTTACCATTTTTACGAACTTAAAAATGCGGTGCCAATTGTTTAATCAAGGCTTTGTACAAACGCGGGCCAGCGGCCATCAGCTGACCTTCAGCGGCCACTGTCGGCTTGCCGTCAGGCGTACCCATCAATGCACCGGCTTCTTTCAGCAATAGCGTTCCCACCTGCATATCTTGCTCTTCAAGTCCCAGAACAAAGACGCTGTCCACACGCCCACAGGCCAGCTCACAAATATCCAGCAGGCCGCTACCAGATGCCAACATGGCGTCTACTTGGGGGGCTAACTGCTGAGTAATGGTCAGGTAAGCTGGCAAATGGCTGGGGCGCAACCAGGTTTCTGGCAGGCTCATCGCTATCCGCGTACCGCTAATCGCGGTAGGTTTGCTTACACGCATGCGCTTATCGTTATGCTGAGCACCGCGGCCGCGGCTGGCGATATACTCATCGTCAGAAAACGGACAGATAATTACCGCGTGTTCGGGGCGATCTTTAACGAGACACACCACTGAGAGAGCAAAGCCCTTACCTGCCACCGCTAAATTGGAATAGCCGTGCATTGGTTCAATTTTCCAGACGATATCAGCGCCTTCGCCTTCACCCGCTTTATGGGGCGTATAGCGGCCACTGAAGCCGTGCAGGGGATACCCACGCTGCAGCTGCTGAACAATGGTGGCCTCTGCTTTGCGAGCGGTGTCTTCTAGCAAGCGGTCGAGGTTAAATTCATCGTGAGCATTTTCAATGCGTTCACGAACACGTAAAAAGTGTTCAACAGCGCCACGCGCAGCGCGCAGCGTAAATTGGACCATAGGATTCATGATCGGGCCTTGTCACAGTGATGTTAAAGAACGGAGGCAGTGGCAGGACTGCTTTGGCGGGCAATTCTAACAGAGCCCCCTCGGGCATGCTATCGACTCATGCTAAACTGCGCGTTTTCCGTACTTGATTACCGAGCCCATTATGCTTGAGCGCATCCGTATTGTTCTTATTGGCACTAGCCATCCTGGTAATATTGGCGGCGTCGCCCGCGCCATGCACAACATGGGCTTAGCCGATTTAGCCCTGGTGGCGCCGCGCTGTGAGGTGATTACCCAAGACAGCATTTCCCGCGCTTCGGGAGCCGACCACCTGCTGCATCAGGCAAAAGTCCACGCCTCTCTTGAAGACGCCGTTGCTGACTGCACGCTTGCGGTGGGCGCTAGCGCCCGTTCGCGCACGCTGCCCTGGCCAATGATTTCCCCACGCGAGCTGGCCGAGCGCCTGCCCAGCGAATGCCAGCCCGACAGTGCACGTGTCGCGCTGGTGTTTGGCCGCGAGGACAGCGGCTTAACCAATGCCGAGCTGCAGCGTTGTCATGCCCACGTGCATATTCCCACCAATGCAGATTTCAGCTCGCTAAACCTGGCTGCCGCCGTTCAGGTGATTGCCTATGAGTGCCGTATGGCATGGCTAACTCAACAGGATAGCGCCAGCACCGCTGAAGAGCCGGATGATGCGCTGGCCACCCATGCCGAACTAGAGCGCTACTTTGAGCACTTGGAGCGCACGCTGATTGCCATTGAATTTCATGACCCCGCACAGCCGCGCCAACTGATGGCGAGATTGCGTCGCCTGTACCTACGTGCTCGTCCTGAAAAAATGGAGATGAATATTCTGCGTGGCATTCTTTCGGCAACCGAAAAAGCGACAGACAAACATCGTCCATAGCGCTGGCCACCGCTGCGGCTTGGGCAACCGAAACTTGAAGTCGTATCGGTGCGCCCCAACATCGTTTTTTTGAGCGCTGCATTGCACTAGGCACTAGCCATATTCCAAGAACTTATGATTGCCGCCCTTTAACGCCCAAGGATCACCCATGTTTCAACGCTTGCGTGAAGACATTAATAGCGTATTCGACCGCGACCCAGCGGCACGTAACTCTCTTGAGGTGCTGACCAACTATCCCGGCCTGCACGCCCTGCTGCTTCACCGCTGCAGCCACTGGCTATGGAAGAAAAATTTTAAATGGTTGGCGCGAACGCTATCGACGTTTTCCCGCTGGCTGACCGGCATTGAGATTCACCCAGGCGCCACTATTGGCCGCCGTTTCTTTATTGATCACGGCATGGGCGTGGTGATTGGTGAAACAGCGCTAGTCGGCGATAACGTGACCCTTTATCAAGGTGTTACCTTAGGCGGCACCAGTTGGAATAAGGGTAAGCGTCACCCTACGTTAGAAGATGGCGTCATTGTTGGCGCTGGCGCTAAGATCCTTGGCCCGTTCACCGTAGGCGCGGGAGCTAAAATTGGCTCTAATGCCGTGGTCACCAAAGAAGTGCCATCCGGCGCTACGGTGGTGGGCATTCCTGGCAAAATCGTTAAACGCGCCGACCCCGATGTCGAGGAAGCGTTAGATGTCGACCCGGCTCGCCGCGAGGCAATTTGCCAAAAATTTGGCTTCGATGCTTACGGTGTAAGCCAGGATATGCCCGACCCTGTGGCACGTTCGATGCAGGCGATGCTTGATCACATGCACGCCGTGGATGAACGCATTGAGCGTATGTGCTCGACACTGCGTCAATTGGATGCCAACTATCGCGACGGCCAACTCCCGGCTCTGCGCGATGAAGATTTCGCCGACATTCTTGATGAAAACGATACGGGCTGCCCAGGGGTTGGCAAACACAGTTCCGAGCCAAAAGCCGACGCCGAGGCGACCGAGACAGCAGCCGCCAGGACACAGCAAAGTGCTCCTGATTCAACGCCTAACTCGCCATCTGATGCAGCGGCTGATTCAACCTCTGACTCAACGACATCGCGCAATAGTTGACCAAAGCACTCAGGATTTCCATAATGGCGTTACATTTGCCGTAAGTGCGCTGAGGTTCAGCGTCGAGGTGCCTGTCATGCGCTTGACCACTAAAGGCCGTTACGCCGTTACCGCCATGCTCGATTTGGCGATAAATACCCCCCAAGGCCCGACCAGCTTGGGGGATATTTCTCAGCGTCAGGAAATTTCGCTCTCTTATCTTGAGCAACTATTTGCACGCCTGCGCCGAGCGGGTCTAGTTAGCAGCGTGCGTGGCCCTGGTGGCGGCTATTTGCTGGCTAAACCAGCCGAAGACATCAGCGTTTCCCAAGTGATTGATGCTGTTAATGAGACCGTGGATGCAACACGCTGCCAAGGGCTTTCAGACTGCCAACAAGGCGACACCTGCCTAACCCATCACCTGTGGTGTGATCTATCAGGGCAGATTCGTAACTTCCTTGATGACACCAGCCTTGCACAACTGATGCAGCGCCCCGATGTTATACGCATTGCCTCTCGGCAAAAGCAGCGCGTAGAAGCTGGCATTCTCGCCTCATCCCCTTAACGGCTTTCACTGCACGTTGGACTCTATGACGATGACCTCCACCCCTTCGCTGCCGATTTATTTGGACTATGCCGCGACCACGCCGGTCGATACCCGTGTGGCCGACGTCATGCAGCGCTATTTAACTGTTGATCAGCTGTTCGCCAACCCTGCCTCGCGCAGTCACATGCTGGGCTGGCAGGCGGAACAGGTGGTAGAGCAGGCTCGCCGTCAAGTCGCCGATACCATTAACGCAGACCCACGTGAAGTGGTTTGGACCAGCGGCGCCACTGAGGCCAACAATCTAGCGCTGATCGGCTACATGCGCGCCAATCGTGAGCGCGGCATGCACCTGGTAACGTCCACCATTGAGCATAAAGCGATAGTGGATACTGCCAACGCCCTGGAAAGCGAAGGTTTTGAAGTGACGTGGCTCACGCCTGGGCGAGACGGGCGTACCACGCCAGAACAGCTGCGCGCTGCCATGCGAGACGACACGGCACTCGTGTCATTAATGGCGGTCAATAACGAATTGGGTAGCATTAATGATATTGCCGCGCTGGCAGAGGTTGCCCATGAGT
Organism: Halomonas sp. 3F2F; assembly: GCF_014897805.1. Classification (NCBI taxonomy): domain Bacteria; kingdom Pseudomonadati; phylum Pseudomonadota; class Gammaproteobacteria; order Oceanospirillales; family Halomonadaceae; genus Halomonas; species Halomonas sp. 3F2F. Next base: position 138,195 of record NZ_JABUZE010000132.1, on the reverse strand, counting down.
TCGGGGCTGTTTTTCATACTGATGCGGCCCAAGCTGTAGGACGTATTCCGTTAGATGTGGTGGCGCAACAAATTGATCTAATGTCGCTGTCTGGACATAAAGTTTATGGCCCCAAAGGCGTTGGTGCGCTTTACGTCAAACGCCATCCAGATATACGCATAGAAGCACTTATCCATGGTGGCGGCCACGAGCGAGGCATGCGCTCTGGCACACTTCCGACCCATCAAATTGCCGGCATGGGTGAAGCGTTTGCGCTAATGCAACACCATCACCAGGAAGATCAAGCTCATATCGCCCAGCTACACGCACGCTTCCTAAAAGGGCTAGAAGATGTTGATGGTGTCTTCGCCAACTCTCCGCCGGAAAATGCCGTTCCCAATATTTTAAACCTGGCATTTAAAGGGGTAGACGGTGAATCTCTATTGATGGCGCTGCGCGATGTTGCTGTGTCAACCGGGTCTGCCTGCAACTCTGCTAGCGTTGACCCTTCCTACGTTTTATTGGGAATCGGCACACCGCGCGCCCTTGCACTCTCATCGCTACGTTTTAGTTTTGGGCGTTTCACCACTGACGCCGACATTGATCATGCGCTGACACTACTGCGCCACGCGTTGAGCGGACTACGCTCAACGCGTTAAACGGCTGATGCCACATTTGGCAATCAACCTACCGACTTCTTGAAGGAGGACGCCCGATGGCAACTCTCAATATTACCCCCGCTGCTGCTCAGCAAATCCGTCACGTTCTCGACGAGCGTGGCCAGGGGTTTGGGCTGCGCGTTTCTGTAAAACCTAGCGGCTGCTCAGGCTATAGTTACGTACTCGACTTTGCCGATGACGTAAGCGATGACGAAATTCGCTTTGAAGAGCACGGCGCCAGCGTGTATATCGCGCCAGACGCGCTAGAAATACTCAACGGCAGTGAAGTGGACTATGTCAGCGAAGGGCTGAATCGCTTTTTCCGCTTCAACAATCCCAACGTAAAAGATGAGTGTGGCTGTGGCGAAAGCTTCACGGTCTAAACGTTTAGCGCTGCATCACCGGTATTCATCACCCCCTTGAGGCGCTATAATCGCGGCCACTCGGCAATCGGTAATGCACAGCAGCCCTGCCGACTCTTTTTTCCTGCGCCGCCTCGGCTTTCCGGGGCGGCACTTCTGCTTTATGCCTCTTAAGGAGATTCCACCATGGCAATTGAACGTACTCTTTCTATTATCAAGCCTGATGCCGTTGCTAAAAATGCGATTGGCGACATCATTTCTCGCTTTGAAAAAGCAGGCTTGAAAGTTGTTGCTGCGAAGATGGTTCATCTTTCTGAAGAAAAAGCAGGCGGTTTCTACGCCGAACACAAAGAGCGTCCTTTCTTTAAAGACCTGGTTGGCTTCATGACCTCTGGCCCGGTTGTTGTTCAGGTACTGGAAGGCGAAGGCGCTATCGCTAAAAACCGCGACCTGATGGGTGCTACTAACCCGAAAGAAGCGGCCCCCGGCACTATCCGCGCTGACTTTGCGGAAACAATCGACGCAAACGCTGTCCATGGTTCTGATTCTCCGGAAAGCGCTGAGCGCGAAATTAGCTACTTCTTCGGTAACGACGAAATTTGCCCGCGCTAAACCAAGCGTGCCGCCGATTCAACATCCGTTGCCGGCCATTTTCGCGGGGGCTATGCCCCCGCCTTTTCTCTGAACGCTGACCGCCATGACCACTACCGTAGCTCAACATACGCCTACCTCTCTCTCCTCGACCGAAAGCGAACCTGCCGCCACTAACGCGCCAGAGCGCCAGAACCTGCTGGGCATGTCTCGCGAGCAGATGGAGGACTTCTTTTTGTCGATTGGCGAAAAGAAGTTTCGCGCTGCCCAGCTAATGAAGTGGATTCACCAGGAAGGTAGCGATGATTTTGCTGCCATGACGAATCTATCCAAACCGCTGCGAGAAAAACTGGCTCGGCTGGCTGAGATTCGTGGCCCTGGGGTTGTCTATGAAGGTACCTCCAGCGACGGCACACGCAAGTGGGTCCTGGAAGTAGAAGATGGCAGCTACGTGGAAACGGTGCTGATTCCTGCGGAGAATGGCAAACGCCGAACGCTATGCGTCTCTTCCCAGGTAGGCTGCTCGTTAGACTGCAGTTTTTGCTCAACGGGCAAACAAGGCTTCCAGCGTAATCTGACCGCTGCCGAAATTATCGGCCAGGTTTGGGTCGCCCAGCGTAGCGTAGGCCCGCGCCGCGATACCGCTAATCGTCCGGTGACTAACGTAGTCATGATGGGCATGGGCGAGCCGCTGCTCAACTTTGATAACGTCGTGCCAGCAATGAAGCTGATGCTCGACGACAATGGCTATGGGCTTTCCAAACGCCGCGTCACGCTTTCCACATCCGGCGTTGTGCCGATGATAGATAAGCTTGGCGATGAGATCGATGTAAGCTTAGCCATTTCGTTGCACGCTTCTACTGATGAGCTACGCAACGAGCTGGTACCGATTAACCGTAAATATAATATTCGCGCGCTGCTGGATGCCTGCCACCGTTATCTATCCAAATGCCCGGATAACCGTCAGGTTACCATCGAATATACGCTCATTAGAGATGTGAATGATCAGCAGGAACATGCTGAACAACTGGCGGCACTGCTAAAAGAGCTGCCCTGCAAAATCAACCTGATACCTTTCAACCCATTTCCTAATTCAGGCTACGAAAAGCCCTCACGTAACCAAGTGATGCGCTTTCAGCAATGGCTATACGACCTGGGTTATAACGCCACCGTACGCATCACGCGGGGCGATGATATCGACGCTGCTTGTGGCCAACTGGTAGGAAAGGTGAAAGACCGCACTAAGCGAAGTGCGCGCTATATTCAGTCTGTACAGCTTGATGCGGACTAAACCGCCGTTATCTTGACTTCCGTCGAGTGCGGCGCTTTGATGGACACGTTTTCAAACCGCCACAAGTGCAGCTCTATCAAATGACGATGCATCTGATGATCACTGCAAGATGGTTATTAGAAGAGAGTTATTAGAAGATAGTTATTAGAAGATTGTTATTAGCAGATAGCGACTACAAGAGGGTGTACATGATCGGTCACCGCTGGCGACGTTACCCATCCCGGGTTCACATGCTGTGCGTGCTAGTAAGCAGCATGTTGTTAGCTGGCTGTGCCACGTCAGGTAGCACGTCTTCTCAGGCTGACGATGACGCTGCAGACGCTTACACCCAACTAGGCGTTGCTTACCTAGAACGCGACAACCTAACCCGTGCGCTCAGCGCGCTTGATCGTGCGCTTGAAATTAATCCACGCAATGCCGAGGCACTTCAGGCGCTTGCGCTGGTCTATCAACAGCAGAGTGAAAATGAGCTTGCAAATCGCTATTTTCAGCAAGCGATTAACACCGCACCTTCTTTGACACGTGCGCGTAATAATTACGCGGCGTTTTTATATCAGCAGGGGCAGTTCAACGCCGCTTGCGAACAGTTAGAAATAGCATCTCACGATGCCCAATATGCCAATCGCGCCCAGCTATTTACTAATCTAGGGCAGTGCTATTTGGCAGCCGATAACATTGATGAAGCGCGCAAACGCTTATTGCGCGCAGTGAGCATTGATCCACGTAGCCCGCGTGGATATTTATTATTAGCCGAACTTGAAGCTTCACAGGGCAATTATGGTCAAGCCTGGGAGCCGCTGCAGCGCTATTTGCAGCTGGCCGGGCAAGATCCAGTCGCGTTGGAAATGGCGATCGATATCGCCCACGCCCGTGGTGATCACGCTGCGGCTGCGAACTACCAGCGCTTATTGAATATTGACTAACGGTGCCCTGACCACCTAATTATTGAAGGATGCTCAGCTATGAGCGATACACAATCATACGATAATGTTACGACCTCTAGCCCCATTGCCACACCCGGCGAGCTTCTCTCACGCCAACGCGAAGCACTCGGCGTACCGCTTACCGATGCCGCACGGGCGCTTAATTTACGCCCTGCGGTTGTCGACGGTTTAGAACAAGATAACTACGAAGAAATCCCTGTTGCCGCTTATCGCCGGGGCTATTTACGTGCTTATGCAAAATACCTGGGCATGGATGATCGTCTAGTACTTGAGGCCTACCAAGCTAACCATGGGAGTACAGAGACAGATCGTCGGGTGGCTCCAGTCTCAGTCACCCGGCCACCATCGCGTATTGGTGCATGGTTATTTAAGCTAGTCACCCTGCTAGTGATTGTTGCCTTGATTGCCGTCACGGTCATGTGGTGGCAAAGCCGTGGCGGCAGCGAACCCCCCAGCATGGGGAGCAATCCTTCACTAGAAGAAGGCGGCTCCAGCGATACGCCAGCCGACAATGCAACACCGACTGAACAAACGCTGGCAGCTACCCCTCAGTTGCCTAGCAACGCAACAGCACAACAAACCGGCACAGCTGAGGGAGTCGATGAGGGAGCGGCTAACGCCGCAACGGCTGCCATTGAGTCGGCATCTGAGTCGTCTACGTCTGCCGAAGGGGCAGAAGCTGCTGAGCTCACCGCTGCAGATACCGCTGAACAAGCGGACGCCGCCACTGACAGTGAAGACAACACGGTCGAAACAGCGCCCGCAACAAATCCAAACCTGCTTGAACTTACGTTTAACGAGCAGTCGTGGACTGAAATTTTTGATGCCAATAACCAGCGAGTGTTCGTTGGTCTGCAAACGCCTGGCACCACAGCAAGTGTTGAGGGCGAACCGCCTTTTCGTTTAACTATCGGCAATGCCACCGGCGTAGAGCTGCGCTATGAAGGCGAGGACGTTAACCTTGTCCAGCGCGCCGGTGCCAATAATGTTGCCCGCTTTACCCTGGGAGAGTGACCCGTCTTATGCACGCCCCTTCTCCGATTAAACGCCGCTTCTCGCGTCAAATTCACGTTGGCAATGTGGCCGTAGGTGGTGATGCACCTATTGCTGTTCAGAGCATGACCAACACAAATACGCTGGACGTCGATGCCACCGTGGCGCAAATTCAGCAGTTAGAAAAAGCGGGAGCCGATATTGTCCGCGTTTCGGTACCCGATATGGACGCCGCTGAAAGTTTTGGCAAAATTAAGCAGCGTGTCGATGTCCCACTGGTGGCAGACATTCATTTTGACTACAAAATTGCCCTGCGTGTCGCCGAACTAGGTGTCGACTGCTTGCGTATTAACCCAGGTAACATTGGCCGCGAAGATCGCGTACGTGCGGTTGTTAATGCTGCCCGCGATAATGGCATACCGATTCGTATTGGCGTCAATGCCGGGTCGCTGGAAAAAGATCTACAGAAAAAGTATGGCGAGCCTACTCCCGCAGCGTTAGTGGAGTCGGCCATGCGCCATATTGATTACCTGGATCGTCTTGATTTCCAGGAATTTAAAGTCAGCGTCAAAGCCTCAGATGTGTTTATGGCGGTAGCCGCGTACCGCGACCTGGCTACCCGTATCGAGCAGCCACTCCATCTAGGCATTACCGAAGCTGGCGGCCTGCGTTCAGGTACGGTGAAGTCGTCGATTGGCCTTGGCATGCTGCTAATGGATGGCATTGGCGACACAATTCGCGTATCGCTCGCCGCCGATCCGGTGGAAGAAATTAAAGTCGGCTTTGACATGCTTAAAAGCCTAAGGCTGCGAGCCAAAGGCATTAATTTTATTGCCTGCCCCAGCTGCTCACGGCAGAATTTTGATGTTATTAGCACCATGAACCAGCTAGAAGAGCGGCTTGAAGACGTCATGACCCCACTGGACGTATCAGTGATTGGTTGCGTCGTTAATGGCCCAGGTGAAGCGAAAGAAACCGATATTGGCCTAACCGGCGGCTCCCCTGCCAACTTGGTGTACATCGATGGCAAACCTGCTAGCAAGCTGCGTAATGACCACTTGGTGGATGACCTTGAAAAGCTGATTCGCGATAAAGTACGCCAAAAACAGCAGCAAGAAGACGATATGATTGCGCGCAGCGTTTAAAAAAGCCGAGCAAGCGATACCCAACCTGGAGGCGGGCATAACCTTTTTTCCCCGCCCCAGTGTTGTCTCCCATACAAGGAGTTTTCATTGAGCAAGTCCGCCGCAAAAAAAATTCAAGCTATCCGTGGTATGAATGATTTATTGCCCAGCGAAAGCCCCCGCTGGCAATTTTTTGAAGCCAAGGTGCGTCAGTTGATGCATCGCTATGGCTTTGATGAAATCCGTACGCCCATTGTTGAACAAACGGCGCTATTTGCTCGCTCTATTGGTGAAGTCACCGATATTGTCGAAAAAGAGATGTATACGTTCGACGACCGCAACGGCGACAGCCTGACGCTGCGCCCCGAAGGTACGGCTAGCTGTGTACGGGCAGCGATGGAACATGGCTTGCTGCATAACCAAACGCAACGGTTGTGGTATCAGGGCCCAATGTTCCGCCACGAGCGTCCGCAAAAAGGCCGCTATCGTCAATTTCATCAGGTAGGCGTAGAAACGTACGGCTTTGATGGACCGGATATCGATGCGGAAGTCATTCTGCTTTCAGCGCGTCTATGGCAAGAGCTGGGCTTACTGGAGCATGTGACGCTAGAGCTTAACTCCCTAGGCTCCACAGAGGCGCGCGCGGCCTATCGCGATAAACTCGTCGCTTATTTTGATCAGCATCACGACGTCCTTGATGATGACTCTAAGCGCCGACTCACCAGCAACCCACTGCGCATTTTGGATTCCAAGAATCCAGCGATGGCGGAAATGCTCAACGGTGCGCCGCAGTTGATGGATCATTTGGACGATGAGTCGCGGACACATTTTGAACAACTCAAAGCAATGCTGGATGCAGCAGGAATTGACTACGTTGTTAACCCACGCCTAGTACGCGGTCTTGATTACTACTGCCGTACGGTATTTGAGTGGACGACCACGGCCCTAGGCAGCCAAGGCACGGTATGTGCAGGCGGCCGCTACGATGGCCTGGTCGAACAACTAGGCGGAAAGCCCACGCCAGCGGTTGGTTTTGCCATGGGTATCGAGCGCTTAATATTGCTGCTGGAAACATTAGACCTGATTCCAGAAGAAGCGCTAGGTGGCTGCGATGTTTATCTGCTACCCATGGATGACAACGCTACTATTGTCGCCCTCACCCTGGCTGAAAAGCTCCGTAGTGAGCTGCCAACCCTTAGGTTGCAGTTACACTGTGGTGGTGGCAGTTTTAAAAGCCGTATGAAAAAAGCGGACAAAAGCAACGCACCGATTGCCGTCTTATTGGGCGAAGATGAGCTAGCAGAGCAAGCCGTAACGCTTAAGTTCCTGCGTGATGATCGCGAACAGTTGCGCGTATCTCAGGCTGAGCTCACCGCGACACTGCAAAACCTAGTGCCCCACTAACCTTACTGCCTACTCTCTGGCAGACGAACACTCGCCAGCCGCCCTTGCGGCTGAGCTAAAGAACAGGAGGCCGCCCGTGGCGGAGCTGAGAAGCGAAGAAGAACAGCTAGAGGTAATTAAACGCTGGTGGAAAGAGAACGGAACCTCTCTCATAGCAGGGGCTGTTCTTGCTGCAGCGGGTGTGTTTGGCTGGAATGCATGGCAAAACTATCAAGAAGGCCAAGCAGAAGCCGCCTCCGTGCGTTATCAGCAACTCGTCAGTATGACCGCTGGTAACACTTTGGCAGATGATCAGTTAGCCAATGCCCGTGAGCTCATTGATGAAATCACCAGTGACCATGGCGACACCCTCTACGCAGAGTTAGCACAGCTGCTGGAAGCACGTTTAGCCGTTCAACAGGGCGATCTTGATGCAGCGAAAAGTGCGCTTGAGAACGTGGCTAGCGACTCCTCTCGCCGCTATGTGCAAAGCCTTGCATGGCTGAGATTAGCGCGCATTGAGATTGCAAACGGCAATCCACAAGCCGCCCTGAGTTTGTTAGATGAGTCGATTAGCGATGCTCTGGCAGCTCAACAGGCCAACGTGCGCGGCGACGCTTACGCTGCGCTAGACCAAACAGAACAAGCGCGAGACGCTTGGCAAACTGCGCTAGAACTGGCTCAAACCCAGAATCAGCCGCTTTACGGCGTACAGTTCAAGCTTGATGATCTCGGCGTCGAAGAGGTGACACAATGATCATGACCAGTCTTCCCAAATCGCTATTTTCAAAGCCTTCTGTGCGCATTACCGTCGGAGCCGTGGCACTCGCCTTGCTAGCAGGCTGTGCCAGTAAAGGCGAACCGGCTGACTCGCCTAAAGAGCTGCGTAGTTTTACAGCAACCTCAACGCTTAATGAGGTATGGGACAGAGACGTAGGCGATGGTCTTGGTCGTGCCCGTTACCCCATTGCTCCGGCTCGTGAAGGCGACAGCGTATTTGCTGCGGATGCCAATGGATTGGTCGCCGCCTTTAACGCCAATAACGGCAACCGCGAGTGGGAAATCGAGCTGGATACGCCTATTTCAAGCGCGCTTAACGCCATTGCAGGTCAAGTCTATTTAGGCACCCGTAACGGTGAAGTTATTTCCCTGGATCAGCGCGACGGTAGTGTCAATTGGCGCTCACGGGTTTCCAGTGAAGTGCTGGCAGCACCTCAAGCGAATCAACAGCTACTACTGGTGCAGAGCGTTGACGGCCAAATCACCGCGCTCGACCGTGTCACTGGCGAGGAGCGTTGGGTATATGCCAGCTCACAACCTTCGCTCACCCTTCGTGGTACCGGCACGCCAATGGTCATTGATCCTGTAAGCTTTGTTGGCTTTGCTAACGGACGACTAGCAACATTAGACAACCGCAATGGTCAACCACTGTGGGAGTTACAAATTGCTACTCCCCGCGGACGTAGCGACGTCGACAGGTTGGTTGATCTTGCCGGTCAGCCAGTAGTAACGCCTGATGGTCGACTTTTCGTTACTAGCTATAACGGTAGCGTTGTCGCTTTAGAAGCAACCCGCGGTGGCGTTCTATGGGAAAGCAACTTATCTAGCCGCCATACGCCTATTTTGGTAGGTAACATTCTGCTAGTGGTCACTGATGATAGCCACGTCGTTGGCCTGAATGCCGACAACGGACAGGAAGTGTGGCGTAACGATGACTTGGAAGACCGCCGGTTAACAGCACCTGCGTTTGCAGATGGCCGCGTGGTCGTCGGTGACTTCGAAGGCTACGTTCATCTACTTGATGCCCGCGAAGGCACGTTAGTAGGCCGTACGCGCGTGCACAAATCTGGCATCAGCGTGCGTCCTGCCACTGAAGGCAGCACCATTCATGTCCAGGCCAATAATGGTCGCCTGGAAACCCTGGAAGTAACTCCATGACACCCGTCATTGCTTTAGTCGGTCGGCCCAATGTGGGCAAATCGACGTTGTTTAACCGCCTAACCCGCTCACGCGATGCGCTCGTAGCGGACTTTCCTGGCCTTACCCGAGACCGTAAATACGGGAACGGAATGCTAGGCGGCAAAGCGTATACGGTGATTGATACCGGCGGCATCAGCGGTGACGAAGAAGGGATTGATGCGGCAATGGCCGAGCAGTCCCTGGCCGCCATTGATGAAGCCGATATTGTACTGTTTCTAGTAGACGCGCGCGCAGGGCTTAACGTGGCTGATGAAGCCATTGCGAACCATCTGCGCGTTAATCAGAAAAAAACCTGGCTGGTGGTCAACAAAACCGATGGTTTGGAAGAGCATTCGGCCATGGCCGACTTCTGGACTTTAGGGCTTGGCGACCCATGGCCGATTGCTGCCGCCCATGGCCGCAATGTCTCACTGCTCATTGACACAGTGTTGGAGCCGTTTCCAGAACGCGATCCTAGTATTCCTGGGGACACGGGCACGAAAGGCATTCGTATCGGTGTTATTGGCCGTCCCAACGTGGGTAAATCCACATTGGTTAATCGGCTGTTGGGCGAAGAGCGCGTTGTTGTATTCGATGAGGCGGGCACTACCCGCGATGCGATTGAAATCCCGTTCGAGCGTCGTGGTAAGCCCTACGTATTGGTTGATACTGCGGGTATTCGGCGGCGTAAGAACGTTCGCGAGATTGCTGAAAAGTTTTCCATTATCAAAACCCTGGATGCGATCAAAGAGTGTCACGTCGCCGTGATGGTACTCGATGCGCGCAGCGGGTTAGTTGAGCAAGATCTCCACCTGCTTGATTACGTGCTAACCACTGGCCGCGCGCTGGTGCTGGCCATCAACAAATGGGATGGACTGGAAAGCGACGCAAAAGAGAAAATGCGCGCAGAAATTAAGCGCCGCCTGGGCTTTGCTGAGTATGCCGAGATGCATTTTATCTCCGCCCTACACGGCACCGCTGTGGGTGACCTTTATCCTTCGATCGAACGAGCTTTCAATGCCGCGAACGCTCACTGGTCGACCAACCGATTGACCACTCTGCTTCAAGATGCGGTCAGCCAGCACCCGCCGCCCATGGTAAACGGCCGGCGTATCAAACTGCGCATGGCACACCAAGGTGGTAGCAATCCGCCTATCATCGTCGTGCATGGCAATCAGACTGAATCACTGCCGGAAGCCTATCGCCGCTATCTAACCAACACCTTCCGTAAAGTGTTGAAGGTTCGCGGTACGCCAATGCGCTTTGAGTTCCGTTCAGGCAGCAATCCGTTTGACCACATGGCCGGGGCAAGCGATAAAGAGAAAGCCAAAAAACGCGAGCTCAACCGTACTAAAGAAGCACGTAAAAGCCGCCGTTAATGCTAGCTCATTGATCTATCAAACGCCTGCTGACCTTCATCAGCAGGCGTTTTGGTTGATGGCCCCCATTATCGAGTAATTTTGCTTGACTGCTATCCGCACTAGCCCTCACAAATAGCCGCGTTTTTCGGCAATCGCCACTCATACCTATTGCCCTTCTTAGGAGGGATATTAATGCACTACGCAATTAAACGCGGGCGCGGCTTGCTCTTGCTGCTGATGGCAAGCTTGCTAGCAGGTTGCCTTGCCCTGCCCCAAACAGGCTTATTTGCCTTTCGCTTGGCGGTAACATCGCTGGGCATTGAAGAGGTGCGTATTGGCCCTTATAACGTGCAAGCAGGGCTTGATACTAGCGACCTGACAAGTTTGCTTGCGTCTAGCCTTGGCGCTGGCAGCTTGCCCGTCCAGGCCACCTTAGCGATGGGCCTTGGCCTACCCACCGGTATGCCCGCTGTTGAGATGTCTGGTTTCCGTTGGATGCTCGATATGCCGGGGGTCGATCCAGTGCAAGGCCAATATCAAGAGGATGTAACACTAACATCAGGGGCAGACTCAACGTTACGTCTACCGGTATCGTTTGACATCCTGGCTACCGACACCCAGCGTATGATGCCAATGCTAGAACTCGCCAGTCAGTTAGCCACCCAGGGCTCACTACCGCCTGGCAGTGAGCTTGCTATCACGCCAGGAGACCTGCGTGGACTGGGTATGACATTACCTGCAGGGCTTTTAACGCCGACCATTCGCCTGAACGTAGGCGCCGACGGCCAGTTAACGCCTGTGCGTTAAGCCTGACGACTTCCTCCATGAAGCCGTTTGCGGCCCACCCACTGGGCTGCAAACTGCCAAGCCGTTCGGCCACTGCGCCCTCCTCTTAGCGTGGCAAAACGAACCGCTTCTGCCCGTGCGGCCTCGCTCCAATCCTGCTTATCACCAATACGAGCTACCCAGTGCTCACAGACCTCTAAGTAAGTCGCTTGGCTGAAAGGATGAAAACCTAACCATAAGCCGAAGCGATCCGACAACGAGATCTTTTCCTCAACAGCGTCACCGTGATGTAGCTCTTCACCCACAAGACGCGTACCGCTATTGTCGTCCATGGATTCCGGCAGTAAATGGCGGCGGTTAGAAGTGGCATACAACAAGACGTTTTCCGGCGGCCCCGTTAAGGCGCCGTCTAAGACGCTTTTTAGCGCCTTGTAAGCATCGTCATTGCCTTCAAACGAAAGATCGTCGCAATACACCACGAAACGATGTGGCGTATCGCGCAACTGCTCTACCAATATCGGCAGACTACCCAAATCGTGGCGATCCACTTGAATCAAGCGCAGCCCATCATCCGCCAACGAGTTAAGTAGCGCGCGGATCACCGATGACTTCCCGCTGCCACGTGATCCCCACAGCAAGCCATGGTTAGCAGGTAGCCCCTGCAAAAATGCACGGGTGTTATCGACTAAGGCTAATTTTTGACGCTCGATGCCTAACAGATCATCCAGTGTCATCGTGTCGCGCGGTGGCACGGGAACCAAGCGACCATCTAACGGATGGCGCTGCCAAATAGCCGCCACATGCTTGTCCCAATCCACCTGGGTCGGTACAGGCGGCAACCAATGTTCTACGTGGTCCAACAACCGCGTTAAGCGGTGGCTCAATTCAGCATCCATGATTGTCCTCAGAGTGCGTTATGATATGAGTTGATTTACCACTGACAGTGGTTATCTTGTGTGCAAAGATCCCTACTCGTCTATAAGGAAACCGCTTATGCGCTGGCTTCGTCCCTTGGCTGTTGCTGCACTGTGTGCTGCTGTCGCAGCATGCTCCACGTCACCTACCGGTCGCTCTCAGTTGCTGCTGCTTTCAGATGATCAGCTTAATCAAATGGGCCAGCAAGCCTTTGCGCAGTATCAACAAGATATTCCCACCGCAGGTCAGGCAAGCCACCGCTATGTACAGTGCATCGCAGATGCCATTGTAGAAGTATTGCCAGCCGAACAGCGTAATCTTGATTGGCAAATCCGTGTCTTTGAATCTGAACAGCCCAACGCCTTTGCGCTGCCCGGTGGCTACATGGGTGTGAATACGGGCATGCTTGATATCGCCACCAATCAAAACCAGCTTGCCTCGGTTGTCGGCCACGAAATTGGTCACGTCATTGCGAATCATGCCAACGAACGCGCCTCAACAAAAAGCGCAACGTCACTTGGTTTATCGGTGCTTGCCAGCACCTCAGGCATGCAAACTCCTGGTGGCCAACAGCTAATGGGGGTACTGGGGATGGGAGCGGAATACGGAATTGCGCTGCCATTCTCCCGTCGCCACGAAAGTGAAGCCGACGTTATCGGTCTCCAGTTGATGGCTCAGGCAGGTTTTGACCCACGAGAAAGCGTTACCGTTTGGGAAAATATGCAGGCGGCCTCCGGCGGTGGCGCTCCGCCCGCCTGGATGTCGACGCACCCAAGTGAAGGCCAGCGCATCGAAGGGCTTCAAGCCAGCATGAATAACGCCATGGCAAGCTACGAGCAGGCACGCAATAACGGCCGCACCCCCAACTGCCCACGCCCCTAAGTACCTTAATATTGAGGTTTGAATGATTCGACTTGGTTTATTGCTGCTTGTCTTGCCGATTTTAGTGTTACTCGGCGTCTATTTCTGGGAGCTTGGTGACGTACGCGCTTGCCAGCTCGACGGGGGGCACTGGGACTACCTGACAAATGCGTGCCGTGACACACCGCAGCCCTTTGTATCGTGGCTTGAGCGCTCACCGCTGCTGGTCAACGGCGGTATGCTGGTCTCTGTGGCTGGTCTCGTTATGTGCATGATTGGCTTTTACACCAAATCTCGCTAAACACGCGAGAACACAACCAGCATTAACCAGTAAAGGCAGCCGCAAGGGCTGCCTTTTCTTTGTTGAGCACTCGAAAGCTAGCTAGTCACTGGCAACGTTCAACGATTGCCTTAACAGCGTGCGCACCGGGGCGGTTTCAGGCCGCAGGTTACGCCATAAAAAGAAAGATTCGGCGGCTTGCTCTACCAGCATACCCAGGCCATCGAGCAACTTGGCGCCGCGTGGCCCTGCCCACTGCAAAAACACCGTGGGTTCCGAGCCATACATCATGTCGTAGGCCCAAGCACCCTGGTTAAATAAGTTATCCGGCAGCGGCGGCAAATCACCAGAAAGACTGGCACTAGTGCCATTGATCACCAAATCAAACTGGCCTTCTAACGTCTCAAATCCACCGCCATGAAGAGTGCCTAAGTCGGCAAATGCGTCTGCTAATTGGACGGCTTTTTCCGCCGTTCGATTGACGATAACAACGTCACGAGGTTGCTCGGCAAGCAACGGCTCAAGCACGCCACGCACTGCACCACCGGCACCGATCACCAGCACGCGTTTATCCTTAATGGGTACGTGATGGTATCCAAGGTCACGCACAAGTCCAATGCCATCCGTGGTGTCACCGTAAGTACGGCCATTGCCGCCGACAATTAGTGTATTCACTGCCTGAGCACGCTTGGCGCGGTGGCTCAGGGTATCGCACAGCGCAAAGGCATCGCCTTTGAACGGGACGGTCACGTTCGCCCCTCGACCACCCGCTGCCACAAACTCTCGCCAGGCACTGACAAAACCTTCCACCGGTGCAAGTTCGGCGGTATAGGTCATAGGTTGCTGAGTTTGGTTAGCAAACTCTTCGTGAATTAATGGCGACTTAGAGTGCTTAATCGGGTTTCCAAAGACACAGTAACGGTCGGTCATACAGGCTCCTTACACTTTACCCAACTGGGTGGCTTCGGCTAGCCAATCGCGTGGTACCAAGTAGTCGTGCAATTTAGCCTCTCGGCTGCCCTCGGGCGGTGTAAATGCGTACTCCCAACGGGCTAGCGGCGGCATCGACATCAAGATGGATTCGGTGCGCCCGCCGCTTTGCAAGCCAAACAGAGTGCCCCTATCCCACACTAAGTTAAATTCCACATAGCGGCCACGGCGATAAAGCTGAAAATCACGCTCTTTTTCACCCCAAGCATCACCCTTACGGCGCTCTACAATCGGTACGTAGGCGTCCAGAAAGCTGTCGCCCACCGCACGCTGAAAAGCAAAACAGTCGTCGAAACTGCCTTCATTTAAATCATCGAAAAACAGTCCACCAACACCACGTGTCTCGTCGCGATGCTTAAGATAGAAGTACTCATCGCACCATGCTTTGTAGCGCGGATACACCTCTTCGCCAAATGGCACGCAGGCAGCCTGGGCAACCCGATGCCAGTGCACAACATCTTCAAACACCGGGTAGTAAGGCGTTAGATCAAAGCCGCCACCAAACCACCATACCGGCGCTTCACCCGTTTTTTCAGCAATAAAGAAACGGACATTTCCGTGGCTTGTCGGCACATTAGGATTTTCAGGATGGAGCACCCAGGAAACACCCACCGCATGAAAGCTGCGTCCGGCTAGTTCCGGTCGTGCAGCCGTCGCCGAGGGGGGCAACTGAGCCCCGTAAACATGCGAGAAATTAACACCACCTTTCTCGAAAACAGCGCCTTCTTCGATGACCCTTGAACGTCCGCCACCGCCTTCTTCACGCTGCCAGCTATCTTCTTTAAATGTCGCTTTTCCATCAGCAGCGGCAAGCCCGGCGCACAACCGTTCCTGAAGATCCAGAAGGTAATGTTTAACGTCGTCTAGGTGCTCGTGAGCCACAGTAACTCCAAAGAGGTTGGGTATAAGTGTGATTGGTAAGTAGTCAACGGCAGAGACAGCTCAAGGCGCTTCGCTATGAACGCATTACTTTGCCCGTCACCAGGTCTTTGATAGTGCTGGGCTTTGCGTTTCCTCCAAGCTCACCCGCGACAATCGCGGCGACCTCCTCACCGAAAATGGTCGCGACTTCGTCAGCGCTCATGGCGGGTGGGTCGCCCGCGCGATTAGCGGAGGTAGAGACTAGCGGGCCACCAAAGGCCTCACAGAGCGCCTTCATCAGCGGATGGTCGGTCACCCGCAGAGCCACACTCTGATGGGCACCGCGCACTAAACCGTGACTACGGCCATTGTCAGGCACTAGCCAGGTATTAGGGCCAGGCCAGCTGGCCGCTAAGGGTGCATGCAGCGCAACTGGCAGTTGGTTTAGCCAAGGCTGAAATTGCTGAATATTCGCAGCAACAAGAATCACCCCTTTGGCGGGATCACGCTCTTTCATACGCATCAAATGCGCTAACGCTTCATCGTTATCTGGGTCACAGCTCAGCCCCCAGACTGCTTCGGTGGGGCAGGCGATAACGCCCCCCTCTTTTAATGCTCGTACCGCCTCTTTAACCTCAACAGCCGATTTCATAGATGCTCCTCGTTACAAACGCGGCCCCTCATCACCTGAGATTGATACATCTTCAGTAGATGAAAAACGGTTACTTACATCCTACCATGGCCGCGTCAAACGCACCCAGCCGCCCGCTTGCTGCGCCACTTTGCCATCAAGTTCCAGCATCAATAACCGTTGTTGGCATTCACTGACCGTAAGGCCCGCGCTCTGAACCAATATATCAATTGGCGTTGGCGTTGCGCCCAGCGCGCTTAGTAGATTGTCCTTAGGCTCATCGTCTTCGATAGGCAAATCAAGGCTTGCGTTGTCAGCGATAGCACGTGGACCGGTTGGCATATAGCGTTCAGCCCAGTGCTGCAACTCTTCTAAAATATCGTCTACATGACGCACCAGCGTCGCACCGCTACGTAATAACTGCAGGCAACCACGAGCCTGCACGTTATGTAGCGACCCAGGCAGTGCAAACAGCTCACGGTCTTGTTCAAGGGCTAATCGTGCGCTTACCAATGAGCCGCTCTTCTCAGTCGCTTCGACCACTAACGTACCTAATGAAAGGCCGGTCACAATTCGGTTCCGTCGAGGAAAGAAGGCTGGCCGAGCAACGGTTCCTGGCGGATGCTCGGATAATAACAAGCCTCCTGGCACGCTACTTAGCTGCTCATGTAAATCACGGTGACGGGGCGGATAAATGACATCAACGCCACAGCCAAGCACCGCAATCGACTGCCCACCTGCCGCTAACGCTGCGCGCTGCGCGACCCCATCAACCCCGAGAGCCATACCGCTGACGATGCACCAGCCACGATTAACAAGCTCTCTGGCAAACGCCTGAGCATTACCGCTTCCTTCAGCAGTGGGACGCCGAGTGCCCACCATAGCCAGTTTTGGGCCATCTAGTGCACTAAGATCACCTTGTGCCCAAAGCACCACAGGTGGGTCCGGCAATTGATCGAGCAACTCAGGCCATGCGGGATGATTGCGATGGAGCAAATGGCGATTAGGCGCGGCCGCCAGCCATGCGAAGGTATGGTCGACAGCCTGCTGCAACGGGCTTCGCTCTGGCTGCGCTAACCAAAGTCGCAGAGCACTCGCGGCATTGCTGGGCAGCCCAGCAAGCCAGCCATGGGGCCATTGAGGCTGTTTGGCGGCCAGCGCTGCGGTGCGAAGCGCCCCCATACCCGGTAGCTCATTCACCACTAGCCACTCCTTGGCATCCATACCTATCCCCTGTCAGTTGTGTGGCGTTTAGCGTACTGGCGCGTGTATCCGGTCTCCAACCGCTAAAACGTTCGATGCCTGCATCACCAACGCATAGCTCATCAGGCTATACGGCTTTACCACCATGACTCTTCCCGCCTCAGTGGCGGGTAGTTGCAGAAGCTCCTGGCTACGCGGGTCATTAACAAGTTCGCCCTGCTGGCCAACATGTAATACATGACCGGGCTGCAAGCCATCCTGAGTACCAATATCCAGTGCCACTATTTGTAAGCGTCCAATAAAGCGCACTCCGCCAGGTACCGCAATAATCTGGCCAGCGACATCGTTCAACGGTAAACGAGGCTGAAAGCTATTTTCTGACGACTGAGATTCAAACAGCGGGGCATCAAGCGGCAGCAAAATATCGTTATTACGCACTTCCTGGTAAGCACTGAGTACTTCTAAGCGGGCAATATCTCCCTCACTGCTGAGCTGGCGCGCTTCGCCAATATTGATTAACTCCGTACCCAACGGGGTACCCTCAGCGGAAACATAACGCTCGCCCGGACGATAAATACCTAAACGCGCGTTGGACGGTAGTACGCCGCGCGCATACAGCGTATCGCCTGCACCACTCATCAAGCGTTGATTCTCACCGCCCACGACGTAGGCCAGTTCCCGTATAGGCGCGCCTGGCTCTACGACGCGATGCTCTCGCAAAAACGCCCGGATCGTTTCCATCGGCAGCGGCGCCATTGCCTGTTGCTGAGGAACGGCGCGCATTTGGGGAGAAAGCTTTACCACCCGCTGCGGAGATTCCCACGCCAATGCGGCGGTCGTCATAAGCGTCAAACATGCCAACGACGCGCTATAATAAAGAAACCTTTTCGCCACTGCCCTTTTCACCACCATCCTGTGCTCTCTTGTCAGTTATGGGTGAAGCCGTTGAGGGGAGCTGCATGGCGTTGTACGTGCCCAGGAACGCTTACAGCATGATATAGTGGCCGATAGTAAAGCACTTAGGCCTGCCAACACAGGTGGCAAGGCCTGCTCATATTAAAGACTCAGCATAACGGTGATTGTAACGCCATGGCCAAACTTCCTATTCTCGAATTCCCCGACGAGCGCCTGCGCACCAAGGCTGCACCGGTGGAAACCGTTGACGATGAGGTCCGCCAGCTCGTCGACGATATGTTGGAGACCATGTACGACGCGCGCGGCATCGGCCTTGCAGCGACACAAATCGATGTTCATCGACGTGTCGTAGTAATGGATGTCAGCGACGATAACTCGCAGCCGCTCGTACTTATTAATCCGCGCTACGAGCCGATTGGTGACGAAAAAGAGCCGCTTTCTGAAGGCTGTCTATCCATTCCCGAATACTACGCTGAAGTCCCGCGCTATTTAAAAGTAAAGCTGAACGCGCTAGACCGCAGTGGTGAGCCCTACGAGCTAGAAGCCGATGGCTTATTAGCCCACTGCATTCAGCATGAGTATGACCATTTGGAAGGCGTGCTTTTTGTTGACTACTTATCACCCCTAAAGCGTGACCGAGTGATGAAAAAGATGCAGAAACGCCACAAGCTATTAAACGACGCATAAACCAACCTACGCCGTGTTATTGCTGGCCGAGCTGACACGCTGCAAACGCACAGAATGTTATTGCTGGTGCGTTGTAGCGTTGCTTCTCGGCCTTTATTTGTTTCCCCCACGGCACACGATTACTTTCCCCCTTCAATGCTAGGTAGTCATCACCATGTCACAGTTGCGCGTTGTTTTTGCTGGCACGCCTGATTTCGCCGCTTCAAGCCTTGCTGCCGTGCTCGAAAGTCAGCATCAAGTGGTAGCGGTCTATACTCAACCTGACCGCCCAGCAGGCCGCGGGCGCAAGCTCACCCCCAGCCCCGTCAAGCAGCTCGCTGTTGAGCATGGGCTACCTGTCTACCAGCCCGTCAGCTTAAAAGGCACTGATGCCCAAGCGGAATTAGCAGCATTGAATGCCGACGTAATGGTTGTCGTTGCTTACGGGCTACTACTGCCACAGGCCGTGCTCGACATTCCCCGCTTAGGCTGCATCAACGTGCACGCATCGCTGCTACCACGCTGGCGAGGTGCCGCCCCCATCCAACGCGCTATTGAAGCCGGTGATAGCGCATCAGGCGTCACCATTATGCAAATGGATGCGGGCCTGGATACCGGTGAGATGCTGTATGAAGTTCGTACGCCGATCACCTCGCGCACCACGGGCGGGGACTTGCATGATCGGCTGGCCATTCAAGGGGCGAATGCGCTGATTAACGTGCTGGATGCGCTGGACAGCAACGATTTAAAAGCAACACCTCAGCCTGACGAGGGCGTCACCTACGCCGCCAAGCTCAGCAAGGCGGAAGCCGAGCTGGACTTTCATCAGCCCGCTGAACAACTGGCGCGCAAAATCCGTGCGTTTAACCCGTGGCCAGTGGCTTGGTGCACGTTAGGCAATGATCGCTTACGTTTGTTGATGGCCAGTGTTGAACCAGGTGAACAGCCTCCCACTACGCCCGGCACACTACTCCAACATGGCGAGGATCACCTGCGCATTGCCTGTGGCGAGCAAGGCCAAGAAGTACTGTGCGTTAGCCATGCCCAGTTACCTGGTGGTAAAGCGATGGCCGTGCGCGACCTGCTTAACGCCCGTCAAACCCCGCTTACCGTCGGCGCACGCCTTGGGCACGCCGCCGCTCATCAAGGAGTTAGTGAATGAGCCAGAATCGCCCACCCAAAGGCGGCAGCGGCCAGGAAGTTCGCGCCGCGGCCGCCCGCGCGCTAGTCCCTGTTTTGACTGACCAAGGCTCGCTAGCCGGGCTAGATGAGCACAGTGTGATTGCCCGCGACCGCAGCCTGTTAAAAGAGCTGTGTTACGGTACTTGCCGACGCTTGCCGCGCCTGGAAGCGTTGGCTGGCGCACTGCTCAAGCAGCCTTTTAAAAAGCGCGATAGTGATGTTCACGCCTTGTTACTGGTAGGAATCTACCAGCTGCTTTATATGCGTATTCCGGCCCACGCGGCGGTTGGCGAAACCGCTGGCGCCGCTCGCCTGCTAGGCAAAGAGTGGGCCACCCGAGTGCTTAACGGCTGCCTGCGCCGCCTCCAGCGTGAATCCGAAGAGCTTCAAGCCGCTGTTGACCTAGATGAGAGCGTTGCCCTGGAGCACCCGCCCTGGCTGCTTAATGCGTTGCGCAGCGCTTGGCCTGAACAGTGGCGCGCCATTGCCGCAGCGAACAATGAACCAGGCCCCATGACGCTGAGAGTCAATCAGCACTACAACGACCGTGAAGCCTATTTACAACAGCTGACTGAGCAGGGGTTAAGTGGGCACCTATGCCTACACGCGCCGGATGGCATTACCTTGGATGCACCCTGTGATGTCTCCATACTTCCCGGCTTTGAAGAAGGTCATGTCAGCGTCCAAGACGAAGCGGCTCAGCTTTCTGCCGCACTGTTAGGGCCTGCATTAGCCCCCCGTCCAGGCGCCCACGTTCTCGATGCTTGCTGTGCGCCTGGCGGTAAAACTGCCCACCTATTAGAGCAGTTTGATATTGCTCTGACGGCCATTGATAGCGACAACCAGCGCCTAGGCCGTGTAGACGATACACTGAACCGCCTAGGCTTAACGGCAGAACTGCAGCACGCTGATGCTACCCAGCAAGACTGGTGGAATGGCGCGCCTTTTGACGCGATTTTGCTTGATGCGCCCTGTTCTGGCACGGGCGTTATTCGTCGTCATCCCGATATTAAAAAACTGCGCCGTAAAGAGGATATTCGCCAGCTCGCTAAGCTACAGCGCCAACTGCTGGATAATCTTTGGCCACTACTCCGCCCAGGCGGTACCTTGCTATACGCCACCTGTTCAGTGCTGCCCGAGGAAAACGCTGAGCAAATCAAGGCATTTCTTGACCGCACGCCCGATGCAAAAGTCACCACGCCAAATGACGTGGCCTGGGGCGAACCAAGCGGCCAAGGACGTCAACTGTTTCCCGCGCAAAGCAGTCATGATGGCTTTTTTTATGCCAGACTAGAGAAGCGTACTGCTTAATATACCGCCCCTACCGGGGTGGTGAACCGATGACAAGGATGGAGACACTATGAGTACTCACACTTATAAGCATATCGAGCTAACCGGTTCTTCTGAAAAGGGAATTGAAGAAGCTGTGCAAAGTGCCCTCGCCAAAGCATCAGAAACCATTCATAACTTACGCTGGTTCGAAGTCACCGACACTCGTGGCCATATCGAGGACGGCCGTGTCGCTCACTGGCAGGTCACGATAAAAGTTGGCTTCACACTCGAGTAATCCCTACCTGCTTTTCAACGGCGGCTGGTTTACACTGGCCGCCGTCTTTATTGCAGCGCACATATCTCTTGCCGAGAACGCGCTGGCGCTTACAACGGAACCGATGCTTAGCAATGAAAATCATCATTCTCGGCGCCGGCCAGGTCGGCGGCACCTTAGCGGAGCACCTTGCCCGCGAGGAAAACGATATTACTGTCGTCGATACCGACGGCGCGAAACTGCGCGAGCTGCACACTAAACTGGATATTCGCACCGTGACGGGCGCGGCTTCGTATCCCATTGTGCTGCGTCAGGCGGGCTGTGAAGACGCCGATATGTTGATTGCGGTGACCAACACCGATGAAATCAACATGATCGCCTGCCAAGTCGCCCATACCCTGTTTCGCACGCCTACCAAAATTGCCCGCGTACGCTCAACCGCCTACCTCACCCGTAAGGGATTGTTTGCCCACGAAGCGATTCCTATTGATGTACTGATCAGCCCTGAACAAGTAGTCACGGATCATGTTCGCCGCCTAATTGAGCACCCCGGTGCGTTGCAGGTGTTGGAGTTTGCCGGTGGTTTGGTGCAGCTGGTGGCGGTCAAGGCGTTCTATGGTGGCCCGTTGGTGGGACAGGATTTAGCCTTTTTAGCCAAGCACATGCCCAATGTGGAAACACGCGTGGCGGCAATTTATCGCCGCAACCGACCGATTATTCCCCGTGGCGATACGGTGATTGAAGCCGACGACGAGGTGTTTTTCCTGGCCGCACGGCGTGATATTCGCGCGGTAATGAGCGAACTACGCCGCGTTGAACGGGATTTCCGGCGGGTGGTGATTGCTGGTGGCGGCAATATCGGTGAACGCCTAGCCGAACACTTGGAGCACAGCCATCAGGTCAAGATTATCGAGCACAGTTTAGAGCGCTGTACTGCGCTTTCCGAGCGGCTTGACCGAACAGTGGTGCTACACGGCAGCGCCACCAGCAAGCGGCTGCTGGAAGAAGAGAACATCGAAGACTGCGATATCTTTTGTGCTCTGACCAACGACGACGAGGTCAATATTATGTCGTCGCTGCTGGCCAAACGCTTGGGCGCCAAGAAGGTACTGACGCTGATTAACAACGCTGCCTACGTGGACTTGGTTCAGGGGGGCGAGATCGATATCGCCATTTCCCCCCAGCAAGCAACCATCGGCAGCCTGCTTACCCACGTCCGCCGCGGCGATATTGTCAATGTACACTCACTGCGCCGTGGCGCTGCGGAAGCCATCGAGGCGATCGCCCACGGTGATAAGCAGTCGTCCAAAGTGGTGGGCCGGACCATTGCTGAGATCAATCTGCCTGAAGGCACCACCATTGGTGCCATTGTGCGAGGCAAAGAGGTCATGATTGGCCATGGGGATGTGATGGTAGAGAGCGGCGACCACGTCATTCTGTTCGTGATTGATAAGCGGCGCATTCGTGACGTGGAGCGGCTGTTCCAAGTGGGATTAACGTTCTTCTAGGCAATGGCCTTCTAGGCAACGCTCTTCAAGAAAACAGGCCACCGCTATGAGGCAACCACTGCTATGAGTTTGCGGGTCATACTACGCATTTTAGGGCTACTGTTGATGCTATTTAGCCTCACCATGTTGCCACCCATGCTGATATCGCTTTGGTTTCGCGACGGTGTTTGGCACGCTTTTATGAGCGGCATCGCCATTTCAGTGATAACGGGCTTACTGCTTTTCCTACCCAATCGCCGCGCCCATAAAGAGCTACGAATTCGCGACGGTTTTATTATTGCGGCGATGTTTTGGACCGTACTGGCCCTCTTCGGCTCGCTACCACTGATGCTGTTTGGTGAAGGCTCGCTCGGTGTCACCGATGCGGTATTTGAATCGTTTTCCGGACTCACCACGACTGGTGCAACCGTCATTACTGGCATCGATTTTCTGCCAGAATCCATTCTTTACTATCGCCAGCAGTTGCAGTGGTTAGGCGGCATGGGGATTGTAGTGTTAGCGGTGGCCATTTTGCCCACCTTGGGTGTCGGGGGAATGGCCCTGTACCGTACTGAAATTCCTGGGCCGCTAAAGGATTCAAAGCTGACGCCGCGAATTACCGAAACCGCTAAAGCACTGTGGTACATCTACGCAACGCTAACGCTGGCCTGTATGGTCGCTTACATGTTGGCGGGGATGAGCTGGTTCGATGCCTTGGGACACAGCTTTTCGACCGTCGCTATTGGCGGATTTTCGACCTATGACGCCAGCATCGGCTACTTTGACAGTGCCGCCATTGAGCTGATTTGCGTTGGCTTTATGCTGATCTCAGCATTCAGCTTTAGCCTGCATTTTATTGCTTGGCGTGAAAAGCGCTTGCTGCACTACTTTCAGGACCCTGAAGCGCGCTTTTTAATGATATTTCTTGCTGGGTTAACCACGATCACCGTGATTACTTTGTGGCTCACGGACACCTACGACGATGTTGAAGGTCTGAGACACGCGCTCTTTGAAGTCGTCTCTGTCGCCACCACTGCGGGCTTTGCAGTTGCCGACTTTTCAGGCTGGCCGGGTGCGTTACCGTTTCTATTATTTGTCGCCGCCTTTGTAGGTGGTTGTTCCGGATCGACGGCGGGCGGCATGAAAGTAATCCGCATTATTCTGATCTTGAAGCAGGGTATGCGTGAAGTCATGCGCCTTATTCACCCCAACGCAGTGATTGCCGTTAAAGTGGGTAAAGTTAGTGTTCCCGACAGCATCGCCCAGGCGGTATGGGGCTTTTTCTCAGCCTACGTCATGCTATTTTTCTTGATGCTGGTGGGCGTTATGGCAACAGGTGTTGACCAAGTTACCGCTTGGTCAACCGTTGGTTCTACACTGAACAATTTAGGCCCAGCGTTGGGCGAAGCTAGCAGCCATTACGGCGACTTGCCCAGCCTAGCCAAGTGGATTTTGGTGCTCGCGATGCTGCTGGGCCGCTTGGAAATTTTCACGGTACTTGTGCTATTTACACCCGCCTTCTGGCGTCGTTAAACACGTATCAATGCTTTCTATTCAAATTGAGACACATTAATGATCCATGACGATGCAACACCGCTGGCGCAAGAACCCAACGCGCAGCCTAAGACCAGCGGCCCGTTAAAAACCGTCACCGTTGGCGGCACCCGTTATACCCTGCTCGGCACCGCTCACGTCTCTGCCGAAAGTGCCGATGACGTTCGCCAGTTAATCAACAGTGGCACTTTCGATGCCGTTGCCATTGAGCTATGCGACGCACGTCATCACAGCATGGACAACCCCGATGCCATGGGGGAACAAGATCTTTTTCAGGTATTTAAACAGGGCAAAGCGGGCATGGTAGCGGCAAGTCTGGCGCTTGGTGCGTTTCAGCAACGGATTGCTGAGCAGTCAGGCATTCAGCCTGGCGCTGAAATGCGTGCGGCAGTAGAAGAGTGCCGTACCCGCAAGCTGCCTTTAATGTTGGTCGATCGTGACGTTGGCATTACATTAAAACGCATTTACCGTAATGTCCCCTGGTGGCAACGTTTCTCGCTATTTTCGGGGCTAATTGGCAGCGTTATGTCGCGCCAGGATGTTTCCAAAGAGGACATCGAAAAGCTCAAAGAAGGCGATATGCTGGAAGCCACTTTCAGCGAATTTGCCGCCGAATCAGAAGCACTCTATACCCCGCTTATTCGCGAACGCGACCGCTATATGGCACTGCGTTTAGCTGAAGAAGCGCCGCCTGGGCGCTATCAAAACGTGTTAGTGGTGCTGGGTGCCGGGCATTTAAAAGGCACCGGTGAACACCTGGAAGCACCGCTTCCTGAAAACCCCACCACTGAGCGTGAATCGCTGGAGGCAACACCGCCACCGTCTAAACTCTGGAAAGCTGCCCCTTGGCTGATTACCGCGCTGGTTATCACCGGTTTTGTGATCGGCTTTTCGCGCAATACTGAGCTTGGCTGGCAGTTGGTCATTGAGTGGTTTTTAATCAATGGCATTTTATCCGGCGGCGCGACGATAGCAGCCCTTGCGCACCCTGTGACGGTGATTGCCACCTTCTTTGCCGCCCCACTGACCTCGCTTAACCCCACCATTGGTGCAGGCTTTGTCGCCGCGGGGGTCGAACTCTATATGCGCAAACCGAAGGTGCGCGACTTTTCGACACTGCGCCATGATGTCACCGAGCTCAAAGGCTGGTGGAAGAATCGCGTCTCCCGTACGTTGCTGGTGTTTATTTTGGCAACATTAGGCTCTGCGGTGGGTACCTGGGTAGCAGGCTTTAGAATTGCCGGTGCACTGTTCGGTAGCGGCACCGCGTGAGTACGATCAAACAAGCGCCATGGCAAGCTGATGCATTGCTATTGCTGGTAACGGTGGTAGCCGCTGGCGGCTGGATTTTTTCTAAAGAAGCGTTAGCGGGTATGCCGCCGTTGCTGTTTATTGGTACGCGCTTTTTACTGGCAGGACTGATACTCCTACCCTTCGCCTGGCCTGCCCTAAGGCGCTTACCCGCGCGTAGGATAAGACGCGGCGTACTGGTAGGCTGTTTGTTCAGCACCGCGATGGCCTTCTGGATTCTGGGGTTAAATTACTCTGACCACCTGGGCGAAAGCGCGTTTATCAACAGTTTGGGAATTTTGCTGGTACCCGTTGTAGCACGGTTGCTGTTTGGCGACCGTCCGCCACGCTCTACCTGGATCGCCCTGCCGGTAGCGCTACTGGGCTTTGCCCTCCTGTCGCTAAACGCAGGGTTCAAAGTAGAAGCTAGTCAATTGCTAATGGTCTGCGCGGCGCTCTGCTTCGCGCTACTGATCAACGTCAATACTCGCGTGGTGCGCAACGTGCCAGCGCTACCGCTCACCACACTACAGTTGCTCTCGGTGGGCAGCGTACTGACCTGCCTATCCTTGTTCGCCGAGGATCAGCCGCTAGCGCTCAGCCCCTCAATTCTGGGCTGGTTTATGGCCAGCGTGCTGCTGGCAAGTTCGCTGCGCTTCTTTCTGCAAATCAAAGCCCAGGGCATGACCACACCTAGCCACGCGGCAGTTATCTTAATGCTTGAAGCCGTGTGGACCGCCCTATTCGCCGCATGGTGGTTTGGCGAAACCATGACCCTGCTACAGCTGCTTGGCTGTAGCCTGATTTTTACCGCCCTGTTGATTAACCGCTGGTACTGGGTACGTAAAGTGATGCTTCGCTGGCTACCGGGTGCTCAGCGCTAACCCTTGCGATCTAATAGCCGCTGCATGGCAGCGGTTGGTTCAGCAATTTTGCGATAGTAACGGCTTTCAGCGTAGCTATCGTTAAATACATCAAAGTAATCGTCTAGCACATCAGCGGCATTTTCATCACCACTTTGGCGCAGCAGTTCAATGGCAACTTCTGCCGTACACAGGTGCGCTTTTGAGGCGGGTTTGCGTAACCGATAGCGTGTTTCCCGCTCAGTGCGCAGCGGTAGTACCGGCAGCGCATCCAGATAAGGACTCTTGCGGAACATTCGCCGCGCTTGGCGCCAAGTGCCATCTAAAATCACAAATACCGGAATACGCGCCTGCTGCTTTACAGCGTGCACAGCATTAATGTCCACCACACGGTCCGCGTAGTCGGGCTGGTCATCTGGGAAGATCACAAAAGGCGCGTAGCGCGGATCTTCAAGCAGCGCGGCTAACTCTTCGTCCGGCGCGGTGCGGTACCAGGTAAACACTCTGGTTTGCGTCAGCACATCGCCAATTAACCGCCCCGTATTGGTCGGCTTGTAGTGTTCTATAGAGTGGGTCAACAGCCATACCTGGGCGGTGCTATCCGCTTTCACCTGATAAGGGCACAGACAGTTGAGCTCAGGAAGATTGCACCCTTCGCAGCGTGTGACAAAACTGCCCCGTGCTTTAAATTCACGCCGAGGTGGACGCGGATGCCCCGTAGCAGGGTCGTAGTCAGTCAATGAAGAAGACTCAGGGGGCTGTGACGTAGCGTCGGACATCCGCGCTCCAATTTATAAAGGGCGATTAATAAAGGGCGATTAACAAAAGACGGTTAACAAAGGGCGCCGAGTATAAAGCAGCCCGGCCACCATGACGAACTCCAGCTCTCTAAAACCACTCGTAGTAAACCAACATACTTTGAATAGTTGACACCAAAAGCGTAACGCCGCTAGAGTCTCGTCAACTTTCAAAAGAAAAAAGGTTTACCCGTGACCGCCACCGCTTTCAATACCGCCGCCCCGCGCCACGACTGGACGCTGGAAGAGATTAATGCGCTGTTCGCGCTGCCCTTCAACGACCTGCTATTTAAAGCTCAGCAAGTGCATCGCGCCCACTTTGATGCTAACGCGGTGCAGGTCTCGACCCTGCTGTCGATTAAAACGGGGGCTTGCCCGGAAGACTGCAAATATTGCCCGCAGTCCGGTCACTACAATACCCAGCTCGAAAAAGAGAAGCTGCTGGAAATCGAAAAAGTCGTTGCCCAGGCCAAGGCCGCCAAAGAAGCCGGCGCTAGCCGTTTCTGTATGGGCGCGGCATGGCGCAGCCCGCGGGACAAAGATTTACTGCTGGTCGAAGAGATGGTTCGCCAAGTAAAAGCGCTGGGGCTGGAAACCTGCATGACGCTAGGTATGGTCGACGGTGATCAAGCCAACCGTTTGGCGGCTGCCGGGCTGGATTACTACAACCATAACCTGGATACCTCCCCCGACTTTTACGCTGAAATCATCACCACCCGCACCTTCAGCGACCGCCTGGACACCCTGGCCACCGTGCGTGAAGCGGGCATGAAAGTATGCTCCGGCGGCATTTTAGGCATGGGCGAAGGCGCGCAAGACCGCAGCGCGCTGTTACAGCAGTTGGCGAAGTTATCACCGCACCCAGAATCCGTGCCCATTAATATGCTGGTTAAGGTACCGGGCACTCCGCTGGAGAACGTCGAAGACTTGGACCCACTTGAGTTTATCCGCGCCATCGCGGTGGCGAGGATTATGATGCCGCAAAGCCATGTGCGGCTTTCCGCTGGCCGCGAGCAGATGAGTGAGTCGACTCAAGCACTGGCATTTTTGGCGGGAGCCAACTCGATCTTCTACGGCGACAAACTGCTCACCACCGGCAATCCTCAGGCAGACCGCGACCGCGCGCTATTTGCAAAATTAGGCCTGCACCCAGAACGCCGTGATACCTGCGAAGATGAAGCCACTCACACCGAGCGACTCACCCAACAAGCTCAGCAGCGCGCCCAGGCAGAGCGGGCAGCAGCACTGGCGGTAGATGCCAGTGTCTGACGCGTGGCAGCAGCGGCTAGCCAGCGCCCGTCAGCAGCGTGTTGATCAACAGCGCTGGCGGCACCGACGAGTGAATACCCTTGGCACGCTGGACTTTGCCGGCAATGACTATCTCGGGCTGGCTCATGATCCACGCGTGCAAGCTGCCCAGGCAGAGGGTGCGCGCCGCTTTGGCGCAGGCGCGGGCGCGTCGCACTTGGTCAGCGGCCACTTGGAAGTTCACGACGCACTGGAAGACGCCCTAGCCGAGTGGACCGGACGACAGCGTGCACTACTGTTTTCCACTGGCTATATGGCTAACCTTGGCGTGTTGCAGGCGCTCGCTGACCCGCACACTGCCCTCTTTCAAGACCGTTTGAACCATGCCTCGCTACTCGATGGTGCAACGCTAAGCGGCGCTCGCTCGCGACGCTTTCATCACCGCAATAGCGCTGATCTTGAACGTCTGTTGGCGCGCAGTTCCGCCCCCCATAAGCTGGTGGTCAGCGACGGCGTGTTCAGCATGGATGGCGACGTTGCCGATATTGCCACCCTTGCCCACGTCAGCCAGCAACACAACTCCTGGCTAATGATCGATGATGCTCACGGTCTGGGCGTGTTAGGCGCTAACGGCAGCGGCTGTGTGGCAGGTTTTGATAGCCAAGCGGTGCCTATTTTGGTGGGTACACTGGGCAAAGCACTGGGCACCGCTGGCGCGTTTGTGGCCGGTGACGCGGCGCTGATTGAGCACCTCACCCAGTTTGCTCGCAGCTATATCTATACCACGGCCCAACCCCCCAGCATTGCCGCAGCGACCCTGGAAGCGCTGGCTATCGTGCAGCGCGAGCCTGAACACCGCCTACAGCTTACGCGCCATATCAACTATTTTCGCCAGCAGGCCCAAGCGCTCGGGCTGCCCCTTGCCGACTCCCATACACCTATTCAACCGCTGTTACTCGGCAACGAGCCACGCACCATGGCTTGGGCGGCTAAGCTCGCCCAACGGGGTATTCACGTCGGGGCGATTCGCCCGCCCACGGTACCTAATGGTGCCGCACGGCTGCGTATTACGCTGAGTGCCCGCCACACTCCAGGCGATATTGATCGGCTTATTGAAGGGCTGAACGCCTGTCAGAGAGAGGAAGCAGCATGTCCCGCCTAGACGCCCCACAACGTCTGGTGCTGCTGTCGGGCTGGGGGATCGATCAGCGCATCTGGCAGCCGCTGGACACCTACTGGCCTGCCCATACTGATGTACACACGGTGGACTGGCCGGGCTATGGCGATACCCCTGCCCTGGCTGAACCGGCCACCCTTGATACCCTTGCCAGCGCCATGGCCGACCAACTGCCCAGTAACGCTGTGTGGGTTGGCTGGTCGCTGGGCGGGCTGTTAGCCAGCGCGCTGCTCGATAAGCTGCCTGCGCCACGCGGCCTTGTGCTGATTGGCACAGGCGGTCAGTTTTGTAGCGATGACGGCGTGAGCAAAGCCGAGCTTGCCAGCTTTCAGCGCGCCTTTAGCCGCGCCCCCGACGCCACCTGGCGGCATTTCTTACGCTGGCAAACCCAAGGCGAACCTAACGCTCGCCACGCCCACCAACAGCTACGTGCCATGTTGGGTGACACCCCCAACGCTACTAACAGCACCCTATCCCAAGGGCTTCACTGGCTTGCCACTCTGGATAACACCCAGCGTTTGCAAGAGGCGCCCTGTCCGGTCATTCAACTAGTGGGCGAGCACGATCCGCTAGTAGCTTCCAGCACCCGCGCTCAGGCGATTAACCTTGCCCACGCAGGACACTGCCCGATGCTTTCCCAACCTGCTCAACTAGTCGCGACCATCGCTTCCCAGGCCGCACTGGTCGCCAAGGAGCACGTATGTACCTAACGGCAACGCCAGCGCCAAACTGGCAGGCAAAAGTCGCCCACGCTTTCTCTCGCGCGGCACCCCGCTACGATGCGCTGGCCAGCGCTCAGCGCCAGATAGGGGAAACGCTCTGGTCATCGCTTCCGCCGAGTGCCGACAACATACTCGACCTTGGTTGCGGCACCGGTGTCTGGACACAGCGACTAGCCACTCAATTTCCCCATGCCAACGTCACTGGGCTGGATATTGCCCCTGGCATGCTCGCCCATGCCCAGGCGCGCTATGGCCATCATATTCGTTGGCAGCAAGGCGATGCCGCCGCGCTGCCTTTTGAGCGCAGCACCTTTGATCTGGTCTTTTCCAACCTTGCCATCCAGTGGTGCCGCGATATCGATGCGGTGATGCGCGAGCTTCAACGAGTGCTGTCCCCTGGCGGCCAAGTGCATCTCACGACGCTCTTACCCGGCACGTTGGCAGAAGTCGCCTCTGCTTGGCAGCGCCCGGAGGCATTACTGCAGACACCGAATGCCCTGACACTTGAACGCGCCGTTGCCTTAAGCGGCTTAACGCTGGTTGATCGCATTACCGAGTGGCGGCGGTTTTACTACCCCGATCTCACTACCGTCATGGCTTCAATTAAGGGGGTAGGCGCCCAGGTGGCGCGGCCCAAGGCACGTCTTACCCGCCGAGACCTGGTCGCCGCCCGCCAGCGTTTTGAAACGCTACGTGAACCCCAAGGGCTCCCCGTTAGCTACCACTGCCTCACTCTGCGCTTGGAAAAATCACCATGACCGTCTATTTCGTAACCGGCACCGATACCGATGCAGGTAAGACCCTGGCCACCAGCGCACTGCTGTGCGCTGCCAAACAGCAGCAGCTCAGCACGCTGGGGCTTAAGCCGATTGCCTCTGGCAGCCACATCACGGCGGATGGGCTGCGCAATAGCGACGCCTTGGCGCTACAACAACAGAGCGCTCCCCCCGTCGATTACACCACCGTTAACCCGTGGGCGTTTGCGCCCGCTATTGCGCCGCACCTGGCCGCCAGCGAGGCGGGGTGCGCTCTTAACGTCAATAGCGTAGTGGCCTCGCTTACCGCCACCCTAAACGACATGCCGCGCGATTTAACGCTCATTGAAGGCGCTGGCGGCTGGCGTGTGCCACTCAATGAGCACAACGACTTTTCCGATATACCGCGGATGATGCAGCTGCCCGTTATTCTGGTCGTGGGACTAAAGCTTGGCTGTCTTAATCATGCGCGGCTTACCGCGGAGGTGATCGCTGCCGATGGCCTACCCCTTGCGGGTTGGGTCGGCAGCGTAGTGGACCCTGAGTTCGCCGCTGATACAGCGCGCTTTGAGGCCAATATCGCGCTGCTTAAAAACGCCCTTAACGCGCCATGTCTAGGCATTATTCCTCATTTAGCCACCGCCGATGCCACCCATGCGCGCCACGCGCTTTCACTATCTGCACTGCTCAACACCTCAGTTTTGAATCAGGAAGCCGCTCTATGAGTTCTCCCGTTTGGCACCCTTACGCCCACCTCAAAACACAAGCACCCGCCCCTAAAGTGGTCGGCGGCAGCGGTAGCCATTTCACCCTGGAAAGCGGCGAGCAACTGCTCGACGCGACCTGCTCCTGGTGGTGCATGATTCATGGCTATGGCCATCCACGTTTAGTCGCGGCCATTCGTGAACAGGCAGGCGAGCTATGCCATGTCATGCTCGGAGGCCTCACCCATAATCCCGCCGACCAGCTTGCTCGGGAGCTCGTGCGCATCACCCCTGACGGTCTTAATCACGTGTTCTACTCCGACAGTGGTTCAGTCGGGATGGAAGTGGCGATGAAAATGGCCCTGCAGTACCAGGTGCTCATCGGCCACCCCGAAAAGTGCAAGATGCTTTCGTTAATGAAGGCCTACCATGGCGACACCACCGGCTGTATGGCGGTATGCGACCCTGAAGAAGGCATGCACAGCCTGTTCGCCAGCCTGCTTCCCCAACACCACTTCGCTCCCGCGCCCACCGCACCGTTTAACGCCACACCGGAACAGGTAGCCGACGATTTAGCGGCGCTGCGCGACGTACTGGCGAGCCATCACCATGAGATTGCTGCCCTGCTGATGGAGCCGTTGTTACAGGCAGCAGGCGGGCTGAATATGACCTCGCCTGACTACCTGCGCGGCGCACGGGCGCTATGCGATGAGTTTGGCGTGCTGCTGATTTTTGATGAAGTGGCCACCGGTTTTGGCCGCACGGGTAAGCTGTTTGCTGCCAATCACGCTGACGTGACACCAGATATTATGGTGCTCTCTAAAGGACTAACCGGCGGCTATCTAGGCCATGCAGCAACCCTAGCCAACGACCGCGTTCACGATGCATTTGTTGGCGACAGCGCCCACCATGCCTTTATGCACGGCCCGACATTTATGGGCAACCCGCTGGCCTGCCGCGTCGCGCTGGAAAGCCTGCGCGTGTTTGAAGAGGAGCACTACCTGGACAAGATTGCGACTCTCAGCCAACAGCTTAGCCGAGCGTTAATTGACGACTCTGCGCTGAACGCCCACCCAGACGTGGCCGATGTGCGGGTGCTGGGTGCCACCGCAGTGATTGAAGCGCACTCCGCCGAGACGCTGAAAGGTGTCGGGCAGTTCGCCCGCGAGCGAGGTATGTGGCTGCGCCCAATCGGCCGCTGGCTTTACACCATGCCCGCTTATATCGCCACCGACGCCGAAATAACTCAGATTACCGACGTAATGAAGGCATGGTTTTTGAAGCGATAGCTCTTAAAGCAATAGTTATTAGAGAACACTCAAGGCAGCATCAAATTGCCCTGTTTGCGCCACTGGTTGACCAAGGCAGGAACGCCTTCACCTGCAGTGGTGTTAATCGCTAGAACGCCCGGCGGTGTTAAGGCATCCGCGTCGGGGTCGACCAGCGCACACGGGGTATCCAAATCAATATACGATAGCAGCGATGCTGCGGGCATAACCGCCAAAGACGTGCCCACCACCAGCAAAAAATCCGCCTGGCTAACAAGTTCACAGGCGTCTTCAAACAGCGGCACCGACTCACCGAACCACACTACATCTGGGCGCAGCTGGCTGCCTTTGTCGCAAATATCTCCCAGCGCAATACCGCCTTTCGGCAGTGGATAGCGCAGCCGCGCATCCACTGAAGAGCGCGCCTTCAAAATCTCACCATGCAGATGCAACACATCACGCGACCCTGCACGCTCATGCAGATCATCAATATTCTGCGTAACCACGCTGACTCTAAAGCCATCTTTTTCAAGCGCCGCCAAGGCTTTATGGGCAGCGTTTGGCTTGGCCTTACGAATTTGCTCCCGGCGCAGATTATAAAACTCCAGCACCCGCTGAGGATCTCGCTGCCAGCCCGCAGGCGTGGCTACCTCTTCGACTGGGTGGTCTTCCCACAGGCCATCGCTGGCACGAAACGTTTTAATGCCACTCTCGGCGCTAATCCCTGAACCGGTAAAAACCACTAGGTGCGGTGGTGCTGTCATGTTTTCCTCGACTAAATCACTGCTTACTGTTTCACAAGGAGCCTCTTATTAATGTAATGAGCGCAGGCCAGACAAGGCAAAAATCAACGAAAAAGCGCAGTTTACGAGTTGTAAATGAGCATTTTAAGGCGATTTTTAACGCAGTATGGCCAAGCGCAATAGTTAATCAGAGGTTACTTAATATACCAGCTGCCCTATAGTCCCCGCGAAGCGCTGCTTATTACGATATGGGTAAACATCAATCACCCGACCATCGACAATGGCCTGCTGTAGCTCCAACCAGTAATCGGGATCAAATAACTCCGGATGCTGTTGCATAAAAATACCGCGCAGCTCCGGGTTGGCAAACATAAAGGGGCCGAACTCCTCGGGGAAGATATCGTTGGGGCCAACGTAAAAACTCTCCCCACCACCTCCCTGAAAGTCATTGCCATACGATTTGGGCATGTGCCGAAAGCGACACTCCGTGAGATAGCACACCTCGTCGTAATCGTAAAAAATCACTCGACCATGGCGGGTAACACCAAAGTTTTTTAACAGCATATCGCCCGGGAAGATGTTCGCTGCTGCCATCTGTTTAATGGCGTTACCATAGTCTTTGAGCACCATCACGCGCTCGTCCGCGCTGCACTGCTCCAGATAGATATTCAGCGGTGTCATCATGCGCTCGGTATAGCAGTGCTTGATTATCACCTTGTCATCTTTCAATGACACAGTAGACGGCGCTACTTCTAGCAAGTGCTCTAAACACTCTGGCGCAAAGTGATCCTGACGCACGATAAAATTCGAGAACTCCTGGGTATCAGCCATACGCCCAACACGGTCATGGCGTTTCACCAGGCGGTATTTCTCGCGCACTATCGCGTGGGTGACCTCTTTGGCCGGATCGAATTTATCTTTAATGATCTTAAACACGGTGCGAAAACTAGGTAGCACAAACACCGCCATCACCATGCCACGCACACCAGGCGCAATGACAAACTGATCCTCACGCTTGGCCACTTGCAGGTTTAGGGCACGGAAAAATTCGGTTTTGCCATGCTTAAAAAAGCCAATCGCGGCATACAGTTCGCCTTCAGGCTTATGGGGCATGAGCTGTTTTAAGTAATGAACAAACTCCCCAGGCACCGGCACATCGACTTGGAAGTAGGCACGGGTAAACGAGAAAATAATCGAGACTTCATCGGTCTCGGTTAGCACGGTATCCAGGTGCAGGCAGGGGTCGCCGCCCTGCTGCTCGCCAAACCCTTCACCATGTAGAATAGGTAACACCAGTGGCACCTGCTCACCGCCACCCAAAATGCGGCCGACTAAGTAGGCCCCTTTATTACGGTAAAAGACGCTTTTCAACAGCTCTAATTGAGCGTCTTCTGACTGCAAAATAGCGGCGGGAAGCAGGGTTTCTAATAGGCCTGCAGCTAGTCCAATATCGCGCTCCAGATCAGCAAAGGCGTTATCAAATGGTGCCTCTTCAAGCGCCCAGGCAAGCGCTTGAGCCCAATCGCCATTGACGGAATACTGTCGACAAAGCTCAATTCCAGAATGGTGCGCAGCATCTTCTCGGGAGCTGTACACAAACATCCAGTCATTGCGAATATGGCGGTGGTGGAAAATCGAGCAGAATAGTGAGTTAAAAAATGTCTCGGCCAACTCGTAATCCAACCGCTGACTAATCAGCTGCGCATAGTGCTCACGTGCCTCCCGCCAGGTCTCACAGTACGTAAGCGCCTCATGATCAAACGTACGCTGCAAACGTGTCAGCGTATCGCCCACTTTCTCTTCATAAAGGTTAATCCGCGCCGCTGAGGCTTGCTGGGCATCACGCCACGCCGCATCACGAAAACGCCGACTGGCGTCAAAGGTAATCTGCTTGAAGCGTGCTCGGTAGCCATCAAATCCATGCAGAATAGTGGCCGCTAAACGATACGCGGGAGAGTGCTTCATGGCGGTGCTCCTGATTATTTCTCCCAGCTTCGCGTAACGGAGCACTACATGCGAGAAGACCTTGGTGGGTAATCCGCATGTTTAAGAAAGCAGCTGGCTGTTTTAGCACTCATCATAAAAAAGCCTCTGGGCCATTGGGCACAGAGGCTTAAACTGCCTAGTCAGCCTAGGCGGTTAGGATCAAACATTACAGCTTGGCAGCAGTTGGCACCGGCTCGTCAATGTCTAGTTCTTCCGGGGCAGCAGTCACCAGCGCAAACTCCTCTTCAGCGGTTTTCGCCACCAGCTTATTCTTGCTGTAAAGGAAGTAGTACGCTGCACCAGCAATGAATAGAACGATGGTGTAATTAAACGCGCGGGGGTCGAAAGCATAGACACCGGTCAGCGCGACGAGGGAAAGCACTAACGCAACGCCAGAGGTCACCACACCACCGGGTGTTTTATAAGGGCGCGGCAAGTCAGGCTGTTTCACTCGCAATAGAATGTGGCTGAGCGCCATCAATGCATAAGAGAGCGTCGCGCCGACAACGGCCATCCCTAGAATTAGATCACCCTCGCCGCTAAGTGAGACCAAAAAGCCAAATACACCAGGCACAATCAGCGCCAGATAAGGCACTTTACGCTCGCTGGTCAGTGACAGTGGTTTTGGTAAGTAGCCCGCACGAGAAAGCGCAAACACCAAACGGCTGTAGCCATAGATAATCGAGAAAAATGACGCTACCAACCCCGCAAGGCCCAACACATTAACCAGCGTGGCAAGCGTTGGGTTGCCCGCAACGTTAAGCGCATCGACCAGCGGCACCCCACTTTGACCAATCATTTCGGCTCCCGCCGCGCCGGCCAGTAACACCACGACCAATAAGGCGGTAAATAGCAGGAACAGCATCGCAGCAATAATCCCTTTAGGCATATCCCGCGCGGGGTCTTTGGCTTCCTCTGCCGCTAGCGGCACGCCCTCAACCGCCAAAAACAGCCACATCCCAAACGGCAGTGCGGCCCAAATACCGTACCAACCATAGGGCATAAAGGTGCTCGCACCGGCTGCATCGGTGGGCGCAATATCAAACAGATTCGCTGAATCGAAATTGCCGATCAGCGCCACTGCCGTTGCCAAAATCGCGAACACGGCCAGCCCGCTAATCACCATCATCACTTTTAGCGCTTCACCCACGCCTGCTAGGTGAATACCGATAAACACTGCGTAGAACAGCAGGTAAACCAGCGGCCCATTAATGCCCAGCAGCGATTCAACTGCCGAGCCAATGAAAATCACGATCGCAGCAGGCGCAAGCGCGTACTCAATCAACACCGCAAGCCCGGTTAAATAGCCACCGGCTGGCCCCATCGCTTGGCGAGCAAAGCTATAGCCGCCGCCAGCGGCTGGAATCGCTGCGGACATTTCAGCCAATGCTAATACGAGTGCCAGGTACATCATCGCCATTAAGCAGGCGGCAATGGCAAAACCACCCCAACCCGCTTCAGCAATACCGAAGTTCCAGCCGGCAAAATCACCGGAAATAACATAAGAAACCCCAAGCCCTGCTAGTAATAGCCAGCCCGCGGTACCTTTGCGCAGCTGGCGCTTGGCCAAATACGCTTGATCGACAGAAGGTTGTGTCATTGTCATGCCCTTTTCAGTGTGGAACGCAATCGTTGTCAGCGGCGTGCCGAGTCGGGGTGTTGGTTCCATATTGTTGTTAGGAGTTTTTTAGGAGCGTTTCTATAAGTGCTTGTTATTTATGTACTGTTATTACTCTTTTTAATTACTATTTAATTACTCTGTTATCTATATGGCGCTGCTTATGCATAACGCTTCGCTTCCTGTGCCGCTTATTAATCGGCCACCAGGAAGTTTTGAGTTGTCCCCCCTGTTGCACCGTCTAATACGCTGTCCTCGCTACGATCTTTCAGTTGCACGCCAGACAGTTTCCGCTGACGGGCTTCGGTTAATAGCAACAACAACCGCCGTGCGGCCTCTTCCGGTTTGAGCCCTGCTGGGCGCACGTTTGAAATGCAGTTGCGGCGGTCATCCTTTAAGCCCACTTCTGGTTCCCAGGTCATATACAGCCCGAGGCTATCTGGAGAGCTTAAGCCTGGGCGCTCACCAATCATCACCAGCACGGCATCGGCATTAAGCAGCGCGCCAACCTCATCACCAATCGCCACGCGGCCCTGCTCTACGATGGTTAATGGCGCGAGCTGCCACTCCCG
Source organism: Halomonas sp. 3F2F (assembly GCF_014897805.1). Classification (NCBI taxonomy): domain Bacteria; kingdom Pseudomonadati; phylum Pseudomonadota; class Gammaproteobacteria; order Oceanospirillales; family Halomonadaceae; genus Halomonas; species Halomonas sp. 3F2F. The sequence goes on along the minus strand of NZ_JABUZE010000132.1, from coordinate 99,929 downwards.
CTGATCACTCTCCAAGGCGCGATACAGCGCAGTAAGAAACGGCTCGCTGTTCTGCTGTACTGCCAGTGCGGAAAGTCCATCGACAATCACCACCGCTAAATCGAAGCGCTGGCCACATTGCGCCGCTTGTTGCAGTTGCTCTCGCGAAGCGTCGTCAAGACGACGGCCATAATCCGGACGCTGCAGATACATGGCCCGGTCTACTGCATGGCTATGCACATGAATAGGTGTCTGGTTCAGGCTCAGCGCTGTCGTTAACTCATCGGCCAGCGCGTCGCACTCAAGGGGGCAGTGAACGGCATCCTGGGCTTGGGCATGAGCCAGTTGAAACGCCAATAGCTGATGCGTGGGCAGACTAATGCCCGCTCGTCCCAGCCCAATGCGAGCATCGGTAAATGCCCTCAGCCGCTCCCATGGGTTAGCGATCACCATCGGTGGGGCTTTTTTCGATTCATTATCAGACATCGCGAGCAGCCTCCGTTGGCAGGTGGCGCAGGCTATTAGCGAAAGCGGCAGGTAGTTGATCATTTAACCGATAGGAGGAAACATCTTGGAAGATTTGCATCTTCGCCAGCCACTGCTCGAACTCCGGGGCGGCCTTCAACCCAAGCACGCGCCGTGCGTAAAGGGCATCGTGAAAGGACGTGGTTTGATAGTTGAGCATGATGTCGTCAGAGCCAGGGATGCCCATCACAAAGCTACAGCCCGCCACGCCTAATAGCGTCAGCAGGTTGTCCATATCATTTTGATCGGCTTCAGCGTGATTGGTGTAGCAAACATCACAGCCCATGGGCACGCCTAGCAACTTGCCGCAAAAGTGGTCTTCCAGTCCCGCCCGGGTGATCTCTTTGCCATCGTACAAATACTCAGGGCCAATAAATCCCACCACCGTATTCACCAGCAGCGGATTAAACTTGCGCGCCACCGCATAGGCGCGGGCTTCACAGGTTTGCTGGTCTAAACCATGATGAGCGTCAGCGGAAAGCGAGCTGCCTTGCCCAGTTTCGAAATACATCACGTTGCGCCCAACTGTACCGCGGTTCAGCGTTTGAGCGGCCGCCTCGGCTTCTGCCAGCGTACTCAAATCAAAGCCAAAACTGCGGTTGGTGGCTTCGGTACCGCCAATGGATTGAAAAACCAGATCTACCGGTGCGCCCTGCTCAATCGCTTCGAGCGTGTTAGTCACATGAGTGAGCACACAGGATTGGGTGGGTATTTCATATTTCTGAATGACATCGTCCATCAGGCGCATTAGCTTAATGCTTTGGGCGACATTATCAGTAGCAGGATTGATCCCAATGACCGCGTCGCCACTGCCATACAGCAAGCCATCCAGAATACTGGCGGCAATCCCGGTCACGTCATCGGTAGGATGGTTGGGCTGCAAACGCGTGGATAACCGCCCCGGCAAACCAATCGTATTGCGAAATGCGGTCGTCACATGGCACTTCTTGGCGACTAGCATCAAATCTTGATTGCGCATCAACTTGCTAACAGCGGCGGCCATTTCAGGGGTAATGCCAGGGCGAGCCGCGGCTAACACATCGCTGGTGGCATAGTCGGATAGTAGCCAGTTACGAAAGTCACCCACGGTTAAATGCTTCAGCGGCGCAAATGCAGCAGCATCGTGCTCATCGATGATTAAACGAGTAATTTCGTCTTGCTCATAGGGGACCAGCACATCATTCAAAAATGTGGTAAGCGGGAGCTCTGCCAGCACCATTTGCGCCACTACCCGCTCTTCTGCTGATTCTGCAATGACCCCTGCCAAGCGGTCGCCAGAGCGTGGCGGCGTGGCCTTGGCCATTAATTCCGCCAAGCCATTAAAGCGATAGCGGCGGCTTCCAACAGTTGTGTGATAGGTCTGCGCCATGGGACCTTCCTTTTTTATATTTAAAAGTGGCTTTTTCTATAACTACGGTTTCTAAAACTACGGTTTCTAAAACAATGGCGCCGAATGCGCGTTGAGGAACAGAATTTGCTTGTTTCCACAATAGCGCTATCACTTAATGGGGAGTATCGAGTTTTGGCAAACCTGTCATACTTATAAAAATATTATTAAATAC
>NZ_JABUZE010000132.1:0-97821 GCF_014897805.1 Halomonas sp. 3F2F | reverse complement strand
TTAAATACAATAAATTAGAGGCAAGCATGCAGCGTGATGGCGCTTTAATCACGTTCACAGGAGTTTTTCATGACGCTGACAAGCCAAGACATTGCACCAAAAAAATGCATTCAAGAGGCGTTTGATGCCGACGAACATGCCCAAAATCTGACCCGCTGGCAGCAGCAATACGACCAACTAAGTCCCGGCCGCTTTTATGGGCGACTAGATGAAATTGAGTTACCCGCCATGCAGGTGTTTAAAGAACATACCGGGCAAGCGCTGCGACAAGACTGCCGAGTGTGGGCTGACTCTCTCTGGCTGGGCATCCCCACTCAGGCACCAGGGTCACGAATTAGTGGGCAGGCGCTGGAAGAACATGAGGTGATGTGTCACCCCGGCGGTCGTGATTTTGAGCTGGTAACCCCCGAGGCGTTTGATATCTATGGACTAGTGATACGTATGCCGTTATTACAGGCTGCCGCCCAGCGACAGGGGGTGATACTTGATCATGAGTGGCAAGATTCACCCCGCCGCCGGGTAGCGCCTGAAACTCTGCATGCTGTGTCTTTTTTACTTGAACGCTTACTCTCAAATCAACAAGGCCCCATCGCTGAAAACGTTCATCAAGATATTTTGCTAACAGGCCTAATGGAAGTATTAAAAGCCAACCAAACAAGCCATGAATTGCCTCCCAGCTATCCTCATCGAAAAGCAGTGGTTGACCGGGTGAAGCGCTATGTTGATGAGCACCTGGAAGGTCCAGTCACCATGGAAACGTTATGCGAGCTAACTCATGTCAGTAGGCGTACGCTGCAATACAGTTTTACGTCTATCCTGGGTATTAGTCCGCTGCAGTTTTTACGTTTAACGCGGCTGAATAGAGTACGTCGTGCTCTGCGCAGCGCAGAGCCCCACCAAACAGTGACTGAAATTGCCACCTACTGGGGCTTTTGGCATTTGGGGCAATTTGCTCATGACTACAAGCAACAGTTTGGCGAAAGCCCTTCGCAGACGTTAAACGCGATTCATTGAGCGTGCGCGGCATCCCTTTCGAGGTAAAGATCTTTTGTCGAGGCAACGATCCTATATCGAGGTAGAGACCCTATGGTAAATACCACCGCCTGGAATCGCTTGCGCTATAGCATTTACGCACCAATCTATGATCTGGTGGCGACTAAAGCGTTTCGTAAACCCCGCAGAAGTGCGCTTAACCAAGTTGACTGGGAACCCGGCATGCGAGTGCTGCTGGTGGGTGCAGGCACCGGCTTAGACCTGCCTTATTTACCGCGCGAATTAGAAATCCATTTAACCGACCTAACCCCCGCGATGGTGACGCGAGCCCGTGAGCGAGCGGAACATGCGCAACGTGACGTGGTATGTCGTGTAATGGATGCTGCTGCACTGGACTACCCAGATGAGCATTTTGACGTCGTTGTGATGCATCTTATTTTGGCGGTGATGCCCAATCCTGAACAGGGACTAGCCGAAGCGCACCGGGTACTGAAAAACGACGGGCAGCTCTGTGTTATGGATAAATTTCAACCCGACACCCACATTGCTGGTCCAAGTCGGCGAGCACTGAACGTCATTACTTCATTGATCGCGACCGACATCACCCGCCAGGCAACGCCACTGCTTCAACAAGCAGGCTTCAACATCCGCCGCGACGAACCCGTATTGATGAATGGCCTTTTTCGCGCACTTCTAGCAATAAAGTAAACTGTTCTCACAACTGCACATCTCCTCAAAATACCAGTACATACGAAACAACAACGTCCAATACTGGTACAATTAATAGCCACCCGTTACTTGCACGCTTCATCAATATGTAAGGTGACCAATGCCTAAAGCAGCTGTGAAACGCTTCCGTCGTTTACCCGAAGAAGAGCAGTCCCGCGTGATTGAAATGGCTTGGGAAGATCGCACTCCGTTTGAAGCGATCGACACTCTGTTTGGCCTAGGCGAGCCGGACGTCATAGAGGTAATGCGCCACCAGCTTAAGCCAGACTCGTTTCGACTGTGGCGCAAGCGTGTTACTGGTCGTACGACGAAGCATACGGCTTTGCGATCGCCGGATATTTTGCGTGGCTACTGCCCAACGCAATATAAGCGCTAATCACCATTTGCAACGAAAAATCAGAGGATGCCATTTTCTAGTAGGTCTTTTTAATCGCCGAATAAATGTTATATTATCACATAACACAACACCGTTTATAAAAACCCGCTTAGAGGTGCATTCACAATGACCGTGTTTTCTCCCCTGCCCGTCACCGTGCTTTCAGGATTTCTAGGTGCAGGTAAAACCACCGTACTCAATCATATTTTGGCTAACCGCGAAGGTCGTCGCGTCGCGGTGATTGTCAACGATATGAGCGAGGTCAATATCGACGGTGCATTAGTGCGTGGCGGCCCTGGCGAGTCCACGTTAGATGGCGAGGTAGCGCTGAACCGTTCTGAAGAGCGGTTAGTAGAAATGAGCAACGGCTGCATTTGCTGCACGCTGCGTGAAGATTTGCTAGAAGAAGTTAGCCAACTGGCCAGAGAAGGTAAATTTGATTACTTGGTGATTGAGTCCACTGGGATTTCCGAACCGCTACCAGTGGCGGAAACCTTCACCTTTGAAGATGAAAGCGGCCAGAGCCTTTCCCACGTTGCACGCCTTGATACGCTGGTCACTGTTGTCGATGGAGCCAACTTTCTTGAGCAGTACCGCGAAGCGCAGAGCCTCGCTGAAGCGGGCGAAAGCTTAGGTGACGACGACGAACGTAACGTCGCGGACCTGCTGGTCGACCAGATCGAGTTTTGTGATGTATTACTGATCAGTAAAACGGATCTGATCAATAAAAAAGAGCTTGATGCGCTAACGGCGATTCTGCGCTCACTAAACCCTGATGCAGAGCTGGTGCCCATCACTCAAGGTGGCGTGCCGCTAGAGAAGGTGCTTGATACTGGCAAGTTCAATTTTGAGCGCGCCCAGCAAGCGCCTGGTTGGCTAAAAGAGATGCGTGGCGAGCATGTACCAGAAACCGAAGAGTACGGTATTGGCAGCTTTGCCTACCACGCTCGCCGCCCTTTCCACCCGCAGAAATTCCACGCTTTACTCAATGAAGGGTGGTTTGGTAAAGGGCTGCTACGCTCGAAAGGCTTTTTCTGGCTTGCTACTCGGCCTCGCTTCGCAGGCCAATGGAGCCAAGCAGGTGGTATTGCTCATCACGGCCCAGCGGGCGTGTTCTGGAAAGCTATCCCCGAAGCTAACTGGCCGGAAGATCCTGAAACTCGCCAGTTCATTATGGAAAAGTGGCAGGAGCCGTTTGGCGACATGCGCCAGGAGCTGGTGTTTATCGGCCAGAACTTGGACCAAGCCAAGATGCGTGATGCACTAGACGCCTGCCTGCTAAGCGAAGCTGAGCTATTACAAGGTATGGAAGCCTGGAAGCAGCTCCCCGATCCGTTCCCCGCTTGGGAGTAATGCTTTAACTGCCGGAGCTAGCTAAACAGCGCTCCGCCCACTGCCGCACTTCAGGGTAGGCACGCTGCTCAAAGACCGCGAAGCCGTTAAGGCCGCGGGCTTTGAGTGGGGTAAAAATCGGCATGGTTAAACCGCATAAGAAGTGCGCCAACCGCTGGGCGTTGGGCGGCTGGCCGAACTGTTCGGTGTGGCGTTCAATCAGCGGTGTGGCATAGCGGATAAAATCATTCTCAGACAGCGCGGTTAATGGCGTCGCATCCGGTAGCCGAACCGGGTTGCCGTAGCATACCGAACAGTGGCCACAGCGGCCCTGCTCGGTATCAAGTGGCCCATCAAAGGTGGTATCCCCAAAATGCTCAGCTAACCGCCGAGTCAGGCAGCTTTGCGACTCAAACAGTGCCAGCATGGAGTGCAACCGTTCAATTTCGATTCGCTCCCGATGTAAGCATTCATTAAACAACTGGCTCGCCACCGCCTCGACCGAAAATTCCGGCTGACAAATTTCATACACATCGGTCATGCGTTTACCTTCCAGGGTCAGCCAGCCTTTATCTTGGAAATATTCAAGCGCGGTAATGACGCGGGCACGGGAAGCATCAATTTGCTGTGCCTGCCCAGCCTGATGCAGTCGCTCAAAATCCACCGTCCCCCAAGTACGAGCAATAGCAATATTGTCGATTAACAAACGTACAAAGGCCGCCCGCTCTCCTTCAAAGCGCCCCACCAAGGCAGTAGGCTCAATGTGGTAGCGCAACCGATACTCGGCTAAGAACGCAAAGCGCGGCGCAATAATGCCGTGCATTTCCAGCCGCACCAGTAGCGTTTTAAGTGGCAGCAGGCGGATATTGTTATCTCGGGAAAGTGTATTGAGCAGCACTTCCCACTGGCGATCTGGCGCTTGACCGGCTGATGAAATTTCTTCCAGTAAGCGCAAAATACCCGCGTACTCAGGCGTGTCGCCATAAACGAAGTTCTCCAGCACCCGCAGACCATCGCGTCCGGCAATGGTTAAACAGGTGGAAGGCAGTCCATCGCGCCCTGCCCGACCAATTTCCTGACTGTAATTCTCAATCGATTTAGGTAGGTCAAAGTGCACAACGTTGCGGATATTGCCTTTATCAATCCCCATACCAAAGGCAATGGTAGCCACAATGCAGGGCGATTCGCCGTTCATAAACTGGCGCTGAATGTCGTCGCGGCGGGCTGAATCCAGCCCCGCATGGTACGCCTGGGCAGTAATCCCCTGGGCGGCCAGCGCACTTGCCACCTGCTCGGCAGTTTGCTGCAAGGTGACGTAAATAATCGTAGGCGCTTCGTTGCCAGGCGGCATTTGTGGCATAAGCCAATCAATCAGCTGTTGCTGACGATTTTCCATGGCGGGCACCACCAGAAGCTCTAAGTTAGCGCGATAAAAGCCAGTGGTAATGACATTTTTCGGTACGATTGAGAACTTCTCACGCATATCAGCGATAACCGCTGGCGTGGCCGTGGCAGTCAGTAGCAACACCTGGGGAATAGCAAACTCACGCTGATAATCGGGCAGTTTAAGGTAATCGGGGCGGAAGTTATGTCCCCACTCAGAGAGACAGTGCGCTTCATCAACCACTAGCAGCGATATTTGAACCTGGCGTAGAAAGTGCCGAAAGCGCTCGTTCTTAAGCCGCTCCACCGACACCATGAGGATTTTCAGCTCACCGTTTTTGGCGCGCCCCATCACATCACGGGTCGTAGCGCGATCTTGGGTGGAATCAATACTGGCGGCTGCAACACCATGGCGTGCCAAGAAAGCGAGCTGATCCTGCATTAGTGCCAGCAGCGGCGATACCACCAGCGTCAGGTGTGGAAGATGAAGTGCAGGCAACTGATAACAGAGTGACTTCCCCGCCCCGGTGGCAAAAATCGCCGCCGTGGAGTGCCCCTCCAACACTCTGGACACCACCGCCTGCTGGCCGCCGCGAAAATCATCAAATCCGAATACTGCCTTCAGCGTCTGCTGCGGTGATAGCGAGGTCATGGCCGTTCCCTGGAGTGTCGTCAATACGTTAGGGCTAAGCTAACGCGTTCACGTCATTTTCTCCAATCAACGGCGACCATTAAGTGCAGGGGTGCGGCTTTTCATTCTGTGCGGGGAGAGCCAGCGCCTGCCAAGCCTCAAAGGTGGTAAAAAACACCTGCCCTGTTAGCTCGCGGTAAAGCGCTGTGTTGGTTAAGCGATCCATCACCGGGCCTTTCACTTCCGCCAAGTGCAGCATTGCGCCAGCATCTTTTAACCGGCCGTTAATAGCTTCTAAGCTTTCAAGCGCGGACGCATCAATCACATTCACCGCCTGGCAGGTCAATACAATATGTTTTAACGAAGGGGAACGAGCAGCCAGCGCCATCACGGTATCTTCTAAGTAGCGAGCGTTAGCAAAGTAAAGGCTTTCATCAATGCGCAGCATGGCCACATGCTGATCGGTTTCGACTTCATGGCGCTTCACGTTGCGGAAATGTTCGGTGCCCGGCACCCGCCCCACCACGGCACTATGGGGCTGGCTGGTGCGGTACAGGTGCAGCCCTAGTGACAGCACCACACCGCTGATAATTCCGACCTCGACACTGTGCAGCAGGGTGAGAAGCAAGGTCGTCACCATTGCCACGCCGTCGCTGCGGGAGTATTGCCAAGTGCGCTTTATTGCGGGCAGATCAATCAATGTGCCCACGGCGACGATAATAGTAGCGGCCAATGTCGCCGTCGGCAGAAAGGCCAGCAGACCCGTGAGCAACAGCGTAGAAAGCACAATACCTAAGGCGGTAAATGCCCCGGCCAACGGCGTTGCCGCGCCCGCTTCAAAGTTCACTACCGAGCGTGAAAACCCACCTGAAACCGGCGAACCACCGCTGACGCCAGCGCTCAAATTGGCCATCCCAAGAGCGATGAGTTCTTGATTAGGATCGATACGCTGGCGGCGCTTAGCCGCCAGGGTTTGCGCCACGGATACCGATTCTACAAAGCCCACCAAACTGATCAATAAAGCGGCAGGTAGCAGGCCAAGCCATAGCGACTGATCTAGGCTAGGCAGCGTAATGGCAGGCAAGCCGCTAGGCACAAAGCCGACCAGATCCACGCCGTACTGCCCCAAGTTAAAGTGCCAGGCCAGCAGCGTAGTCACCATCACCGCTGAAATCGGTGCGGCTTTGACCATCAATCCAGAAGCGCTGGCCGAGATACCTATCGCCATCAGCCAGGTATTCAAGCGCTTGCGGCAAACCAGCAGATAGCCCCACACCCCTAAACCAATCAGCAGCGTGATGAGATTGACCTGTTGCCACTGGCTGAACAGTGCGCCCAGCAGCTCGATGACATTATGCCCCGCAGCCTCAACACCTAGAATATGCTTGAGCTGACTAATGGCGATCAAGATTCCCGACGCAGTGATAAACCCAGAAATAACCGGATGGCTTAAGAAGTTGACCAAAAAGCCCAGCCGCAGTACGCCCATGGCAATCAATATCAATCCTGAAAGCGCCGCCAACACCAGTGCAGCGCCAATATATTCAGGGCTGCCTGGAGTAGCAAAGCTGCTTAAAGCCGACGCCGTCATTAACGCTGCCACGGCTACCGGCCCTACCGCCAAGCTGGCACTGGTACCAAAGATGGCGTAAAGCACCAGCGGTAGCATACTGGCATACAGGCCCATCTCTGGCGGCAACCCAGCCAGCAAGGCATAGGCCAGCGCCTGGGGCACCAGCATTAGCGTGACAATTACGGCTGCCAGCGAATCTTTAAATAACACAGCCCGGTTATAGCGCCGCAGCCAGCCAACCACAGGCACCCAACGCTCTATGTTCATGGGGAGTACTCGCTCTGGTAATAGCACTGACTAAGGCACATCACACCGCACGCCTACGCTGTCTGATTTTCAAGCCCTTGACGGTGCTCTTCCAAATCAAAACCGGCTGCTTTGGCAGCGGAAAATAGTTCCGCCAGATCGCATTTTTCGGTATGGCGCTTTGCGTAAGCCCAAAGATGGGTAGCACGTTTACCTGACCGACAAAACGCCAAAATAGGCCGAGGTAGCTGCTGCAACGCCTTAGCAAAAGCAGCGACATCCACTTGGCTATACTCGCCGAGGGCCACCGGAATGTGCACCCAATGAAGGCCAAGTTCTGCTGCTTTTAAGCGGTAAGCATCCTCTCCAGAAAACTCAGCGCTTTCACCAGGCTTGCAGTTACAGATCACCGTTTTAAAGCCCTGAGCTTTTACCTGCTCAAGCTCCTCGACCGTGAGCTGTGAAGTAATAGCAACGCCCTTCTCTAACGATTGTGTTTGCATGCATCTCTCCTAGCGTTTCTCGCTGCCGCTTTAAACAGCAGCGCAAGGCATAATCCCGTCAAAACAATTGTTATAAACATAGCTCATTTTGGAATATAAGCAATAGCGCACGACAAAAACACCCGGGACTTTTTGAGAAAAGACCCGGGTGGCGCATAAATATCGAAGGGGGAAACGTAACGCTATTGAGTGTTGTCGCTATTAGGGAGCGCCGAATTAATTAAACGCTTTCTCTAACGCAAAGCGCGGCTGTGGCTGGCCGTCTTTGTTAACGCTTTCAGTGAACATTGTAAGCGGACGCACCCATAGGCCGTAGTCGCCGTAAAGCGCACGATAAACTACCAGCACCTCTTCATTTTCACTGTGCTGAGCGGTGCCCAGCACTTCGTAAAGGCTGCCTTTATAGTGGCGATATATACCGGGAACAGGCGCAGTCATTCACTTTCCTCTTGTTGCGTTGTTGAAGGCATGGGCTTAGCGGCTTTTTTAGCCAGCCGTTCGAGCACTTTTGAGGCAGCGACAAAACCAAACGTACCAGTGACAAAGGTGGCGGCGCCAAAGCCTGAGGCGCAGTCTAAACGGGTCGCGTCACCATTGCCGGGCTTTTGCAGACAGACTTCGCCGTCAGCGCCAGGGTACACCAGCTGCTCATCAGAATAGACACACTCAACGGAAAAGCGCCGCTTAGGATTACGCGAAAAACCATAATCACGGCGCAGCCGCGAGCGCACTTTAGAAAGCAGTGGATCGTGTTCAGTACGTGTTAAATCTGCCACCTGAATGCGGGTAGGATCCGTCTGACCGCCTGCAGCTCCCGTCACGGTAATCGGCAGTTTACGCCGTTTGCACCAGGCGATTAGCGCGGCCTTGGCGATCACGCTATCAATGGCGTCCACCACATGATCGGCATCATCGGGGATACGCTCGGCAAGGTTAGTGGGTGTGACAAAAGCACTGTCGGCTACGACGTTTATCTCCGGGGCAATCAATCGACAACGCTCGGCCAACACGTCCACCTTTGGCTGACCAATCGTGCCGTCTAACGCATGGAGCTGACGATTGACGTTGGACACGCATACGTCATCCAAATCAATCAGCGTTAGCTTGCCAATGCCAGAACGCGCCAGCGCTTCTACCGTCCAGCTCCCCACGCCACCCACACCTACTACCACAACATGGGCATGGCGAAACGCCGTGGCAGCACGTTGGCCATACAAGCGGCGAATGCCGCCAAAGCGAAAGTCATAATCCGAAGACATTACAGGCTCTCTATTTTACAACATGCTATTTGACAGCACGGTTCGATTCGTCACAACTACCGCTGAAGCACAGCGGGCGTTGAAATGGCTGGGGTGCGCACGCTATCTAGCGGCAGATGCCCAGCCCAGCCGAATTGCTCAAATAGGCTTCTCATGGTCGCATCGAGTGCGCAGCTTAGTTGGATGCGCTTATCGGTTAAGGGGTGATCAAACGCTAAATAGGTGGCAGCTAACAGCAAACGGGGAGCATTCAGCTGATCCGCAAAAAAGCGGTTGTGGACACTTTTGCCATGCTTGGCATCACCAATAATCGGATAACCACGCCGAGAAAGATGGCGACGGATCTGATGTCGCCGCCCGCTCATAGGCCGCGCTTCCACTAGCGAATAGCGCGCCACTGGATAGCGGTCTACCTGCACAGGCAATTCAACGCTATCCAGGCGACGAATATCGGTCATCGCGGGCATAGCAGGCATCTCGGCTTTGGGGCGCGTGCCATCTTCTTCCCGTAGTGGGTAATCAAGGCGCTCTTGCTCCGGCGCCTTGCCCCTCACTACCGCCAGATAGCGTTTTTCTACCTGCCGTTCGCTAAAGCCTTCACTCAACACGGCTGCCGCTTCAGATGATAAACCAAACACCATCACGCCAGAGGTGGGTCTATCTAACCGATGCACCGGATACACTCGTTTGCCAATTTGGTCACGCAGGCGTTGAAGCAAAAATTCTGTTTCTCCACGCGCCAGCGCCGAGCGGTGCACCAGTAATCCAGACGGCTTATGCACTGCAACAAGGTGCTCATCCTGATAAAGGATGTTCAATGGCAACATGGCACTCCCCGGTAACGGCAATTGAGATAACAAATCGCGGTGATTTGAAGCAGCGCGCTATTGTCGCGGCTTAACGGTTCAATGTCATCCGCTACTAGCGGCATCAAGAAAGCAAATAGCCCAACGCCCAATCCATTGGCAGAGTTGCTTCGCGGAAGCTACCTTGAAATGGCAACTCGTCATACGAGCTTCCATGGATAAGGAAAGGAGAATTGCACTATGCGTTATTCACTACCGCTAACAGGTATTGCCGCGGGGCTATTGCTGGCAACCACCGCTCAGGCCAATGAGACGCTCGACGTTGAAATGCACAAGGTCAGCGCTGAAGGAATTGAAGAGTCTATTGGGACTGTCGCTATTGAGCATACTGAGCATGGCGTATTGCTTACGCCGTCGTTCACTGACCTAGAGCCCGGCGTATACGGTTTTCATGTCCATCAAAATGCCAGTTGCGAGCCTGCGGAAAACGATAGCGGCGAAATGACAGCAGCGCTGTCTGCAGGTGGTCATTACGATCCTGAAGAGGCTGGTACCCACCAAGGCCCCTACGGCGATGGCCATCTGGGTGACCTACCGGTTCTCACGGTGAATGAAGATGGCGAAGCCAACCTGCCAGTGCTGGCACCGCGCTTGAGCATGGCAGATATGCCGGGACGTAGCCTGATGATCCATGCGGGCGGCGATACGTATTCAGATGATCCCCACTTAGGTGGTGGCGGTGCGCGCATGGCCTGCGGCGTCGTTGAATCGTAGCGGTTAAAACCCCATCAATATAGCGATATATCGGGCAGCACAGCGCTGCCCTTTTTTGTGTTGATGATTGCTCTTGCTAGCACCATTGGCCACTAAAGTCTTAAAGCGATTCTCCTGATGAGTCGGTACATTCAGCCCGGCCAAATAAGCGTGCTAACAAGTAATTCACTAGCATGCACTACCCTATTAATCCCCCTGAGACTGAGTGCCCTGAATGATCACCTTCATTGTATCGATAATTCTTCTAGTCGTGGGCTACTTCACCTACGGCAAGTTTGTTGAGCGCGTGTTTGTTACTGACCGCAAGCGTCAAACACCGGCGTTTAGTATGCGTGACAATATTGACTATGTGCCGATGAACACCACGCGCAACTCACTTATTCAATTGCTTAACATTGCCGGTGTCGGCCCGATTTTTGGCCCCATTTTAGGCGCGCTTTATGGCCCAGTGGCTTTTATATGGATTGTGGTTGGCTGCATCTTTGCAGGTGCCGTACACGACTACCTCACCGGTATGATCTCGATTCGCAATCACGGGGCTCATTTGCCTCAGTTGGCGGGTAAATTTCTCGGTAAAACCATGAAGCATGTGGTCAACGGCTTTGCTATTTTGCTGTTACTGCTGGTGGGCACGGTCTTTGTAACCTCGCCCGCAGCGCTGCTTTCTAATATGACATCACTCTCTTTAACGCTCATTATTCTAGCGATTTTTGCCTACTATCTGGTTGCTACGCTGCTACCGATTGATAAAGTCATTGGCCGTATCTACCCCTACTTTGGCGCTTTGCTGCTGTTCAGCGCCGCAGGCATCGGTATTGGTTTGGTTGTTACCGGCGCACCGATTCCAGAACTCTCTTTCCAGAATATGCATCCGGAAGGAGCGCCCATTTTCCCGCTGCTGTTCTTAACGATCTCCTGCGGTGCTCTTTCAGGCTTCCATGCCACACAAACCCCCCATCATTTCACGCACGACGCAAAACGAAACCAATGGCCGTAAAATCTTTTACGGCATGATGATTGCCGAAGGCGTGATTGCGATGATTTGGGCCGCCGCCGCCATGAGTTTATTCCAGGGCGAACAATCGCTGTCCGCAGTGCTGGCGGCTGGCGGCCCTGCAGCGGTGGTCAGCGAAGTATCTATTAGCATGCTTGGCGCTGTTGGCGGCACGCTGGCCGTGCTGGGGGTTATTGTGCTGCCGATTACCTCGGGCGATACCGCCTTTCGCAGTGCACGAATGATTATTGCTGACTATCTCAAGGTTGAGCAGAAGCCGATTATTAAGCGTATTTTGATCGCCCTGCCACTGTTTGTTGCTTCTTACGCGCTTACCCACATGGACTTTACCCTGCTATGGCGCTACTTCTCCTGGGCCAACCAAACCACCGCGGTTATCGCACTGTGGGTCGGCACCATGTACCTAGTGCTATCACGTAAGCCTTATCTGATTACCTCGATCCCAGCTGTCTTTATGACCATGGCCACCTTTACCTATTTAGCCTACGCACCGATTGGCTTTGGCTTACCACTGCAAACAAGCTGTATCGTCGCGGCGCTGGGAACACTGGTATGTATCGCACTGTTTATGAAGCGTGTACGCCGCTTAAGCCGCGCAACCTTTGCTGATGAGCATGCTGATGCCTTTGATGCAGGCCAAGAGGGACAGACCCAAACACTATCTACTGCTACCAAGTAAGTTATTGTTCTACTGCCCCTTAAGAGAAAAAGCGCTGAGTTAATCAGCGCTTTTTTTATGGGCACCTCTTAGCTTCTTCGACCACTTTTTGACTCGCTGTTTTGACTAGTTGTTTTAACCACTGAAACACGCTTTTTAGACGCAGCATTAACGCATAGATTGATGCCCAACCAGCCAATGTTATATCATAACCAAAATATCTTATTGAGCGGTTCAGCAAGCGATGGTGTCAATGTGCAGCGACCCAGTGTTATCCGTGCGTGATCTGCGCATTAAAATCGGCCAGCAGCAGGTTGTCGATGGACTCTCGTTTGATGTTATGCTCGGCGAGCGAGTTTGCCTATTGGGTGCATCTGGCTCGGGAAAATCATTCACAGCTAAAGCTGTGCTCGGTTTGCTGCCCCCCAATGCTCAAGCTCAGGGAAGTATACGGATTCAAGGCCAAGAAGCGATTGCGACACCGGCAACACAGCGGCCAAAAAGCTCACGAGTGTCAATGGTGTTTCAGGATTCACTTTCGGCGCTTAACCCCTTGGTTTCTATCGGTTCCCAGCTGCGGGAACCCTTTTTACGCCATCACGGCCTATCGCGCCAAGCCGCGACTGACGCCGCAGTGGCACTCATCGCATCACTGGACCTTCCAGAGCCCCAACGGTTAATCAAGCGCACCCCAGCAGAGCTTTCTGGAGGGCAGCGCCAACGGGTCTGTATTGCCCTGGCCATGGCGTGTAAAACATCGCTTATGGTTGCCGATGAACCTACCACTGCGCTCGATGTCGTCACCCAGTCCCAAGTGTTACGCGCCTTACGTCAACATACTGACAGCGCAGCATCTGCGCTGCTATTCATCACCCATGATCTACACGCGGCAGCGCAGCTATGCCAACGGGCGGTTATTATCAAACAAGGAACGATGATCGAAAGCGGCGAGTTAGACGCCCTAATCACCTCCCCGCAACACCCCTTCACCCAAGCGCTCGTAGCGGCGGCGCATAATGTGCAACCGCCTGAAGTAGTCCCAACCGACTATTTGAAGAGTGCCTAAATGCAGAGCCATCCACTTTTTAAGTGCCAGGAAGCCTTCCTCTCAGCAAACGGGCTCTATAAAAGCGTCTCTTTACCCCGTACTGTTTTTTGGCGGGCGGGTGAACGCAAACAAATCATGAATAACATCAACCTGAGGCTTTATCCGGGTGAGCGTGTCGGATTAGTCGGCTTGTCAGGGTCGGGAAAAACGACATTACTGCGCTCGCTGTTAGCGATTGAAGCGCCCGATACGGGTTCGATTACTTGTCTGCATAAAACGGTACGTCCCGCCTCCACGGCCAAGCTTAGATGGTACCGTCGAGCTGTTCAGTATATTCCCCAAGACCCCGGTGCCTCCCTCGATCCTCGCATGAGTGTTCGCGCGCTAGTGGCCGAGCCATTAATAAGGCTGAACGTTGATTGCGCCCCGGGAGAACGTGCCAGAGAAGCGCTGGAGCAAGTTGGCTTGGATGCACGGTTTTTGGACCGATTGCCTCATGAGCTTTCCGGTGGCCAGGCTCAGCGGGTCGCCATTGCCCGTGCGATTGCTACGCGCCCGCGCTTTTTACTCGCCGATGAGCCACTGAGCGGCCTAGACCTGCCGGTTCGCGCACAGGTGATTAGCGTGCTGAAAAAGCTATGCGATGAAAGCGGCACAGGGCTATTGATGGTGTCCCATGATTTATCGGTGGTCACCCAATTATGCCAACGCACGCTGGTCATGGATGACGGCAAAATAGTTGAAGATCGCTCAACGGCAGCGCTTTGGTGCGCCCCTCATCATCCGACTACGCGCTCGCTAATCAATGCCGTTGCCCAACTACCTACTTGTGCGCATCCAAACTGCAATGCAGCTGAGTTAGCAGCACTTTAATAACGTATCTGTGACTTTTTTATTTTTTCTACCCATTTTTCCTGCCCGTCACTTCAAACTGGAGTTTTTACGATGTTCCCCCGTCCGCTGCGCCTTTCCCTGTCTATTGCCCTTGCCACCCCGTTACTGCTGGCCGGTTGTTTTGATGAACAGCGTGACACCACATCTTCAGAGGACGGTGAACGAATCAGCCTGGCGATGCTACAGCCACCTCGCTCGGGATTAACGCCACTTTCCGATGATGCTTTCAAGCTGTCGCGCTGGAGCACGGCGGAAACACTCATTCGGTTGGATGCCAGCAGCGACCCACAGCCATTTCTGGCCACCGAGTGGGAACAGCTCGATGGCCACACATGGCGGTTTGTGATTCGCGATGGGGTCAGCTTTCATGATGGCACAACACTGACCGTTAGCGACGTAGTGAACGCTCTCACTGCGGCCACCCAGGCTGCACCGAAACCACGCATTTTAGATGGCGTGAACATGACCATCGAAGCCGATGGTGATAACGCGGTGATTGTGCGCACCGCAACCAATGACCCGCTGATTCCCAACCGCCTATCAAGCCCCCAGCTGGCGATTTTAGCCGCCAGCGCCTATGGCGAGGATGGCCGGGTTAACCCCATCAAAGCAGGTACCGGCCCGTTCGTATTAACAGAGATCAACGGTACTAGCAGCGCCCATCTGGATCGCTTTGATGACTACTGGGGCGAGCCCGCCAAAGTGGCCGGTATTGATGCTGATTATGTCCCCGACGGCACCGCTCGAGCGGCAGCCTTGAGAACCGGCGCGGCCGATGTGATTGAAGCGATTCCAGTGTCTCAGGTGGCGCTGCTTGACCCTGAGCGAGTCCACGAAGTGCCCATGCCACGCACCAATACGCTTTACCTGAATACCGAATCAGGCCCAATGACCGACCCCGGCCTGCGCGCAGCCGTTCGTGACGCAATAGACCGCTCCGCTATTGTGAATACCGTTTACGAAGGGCGCGCGGATATCGCTGAAGGGTTACTCGGCCCGGCACTAGCGTGGGCAAGCGACTACCGCGCCCCGCTTGAAGATCGCACGACACCCACCGCGCCAAACGGCACTGACATCACCCTAGCGACGTTTACTGACCGCGCCGAGCTGCCCGAAGTGGCTGTACTGCTTGAACAGCAGTTGACCCGTGCGGGCTTTAACGTGAACCAAGAAGTGCGTGAGTACGCGCATATAGAAGCAGACGCCTTAGCCGGTGAGTTTGACGCCTTTATTCTTTCGCGTGCCACCGTCCTCGATTCAGGCGACCCGGTGGCCTATATGTTCAGCGACTTCGCTTGTGCGGGCTCTTTCAACATCGCCCAGCTATGTGACCCTGCCGCCGATGAAGCGCTAGCCAATGCCGCCATGCTGCCCACCGGAGATGAGCGCCGTCAGGCAATTATCGAGGCGGAAGCAGCTATTTTGCGCACTGATGCGGCTATTCCGATGCTCCACGAACGCGTAATTCAGGGCGAGTCAGCGCGGGTCTCTAACGCCGAGCGCGACCCCCGCGAACGTGCGCTGATCACTGAGCAGACAACCATCGACGTCGACAGTGACTCCTAAGGGTACGCCACGCATGACAACCGCCATACCGCTGCGCCTATGGCGCAGCTTGCGTATCACGCCCTTTATTCCGCTGCTCTCACGTTTGGTTACACTAGCCGGTGTGGTGGTGCTGGTAGGATTATTGCCGTGGTTATCCGGCCGGGACCCTGCACTGAGCATTTTGCGGGCACGCTCTGCCGAGCAGGAAGCCACCCCCGAAGCCTTAGCAGCCATTCGTGCTCAGTTAGGCCTGGATCTTGGCCCCTTCGAGAAGCTACAGAGCTGGCTGACGGGCCTGCTGCATGGCGATGCAGGCAATTCCTGGATCTCCGGCGCACCCGTGCTACCGGGTATGTTAAAGAGCGCCCAGGTATCACTGACGCTAATGACCTTTGGCATGCTGGTAGCGATGGTTACCACTACGCTGATCTGTACCCCCGTGGTACGGCGTGGCTTGCGAGGTCAGGTTAGCCGTTCTTCCGGCACCATTGGTGCAGCTCTGACGGCTCTGCCTGAGTTTCTACTCGCCTCACTACTGCTAGTCGTGTTTGCAGCATGGCTAAACTGGCTACCGCCTTACGGCTGGCGAGGTTTTAGTTATGCCCTATTGCCCGCCTTTGCGCTGGGCCTTCCGGCAGGCGGTCTGTTGGGCCGCTTGTTTAGCGATGGCCTTGCTGCCACCTTCAGCGAGCGCTGGGTCGCTACCTGGAACGTAGCAGGCTTTTCACGCAGCCGAATTGTCATGGCCGCACTGCGACGCACCTTACCCAGCCTGATGCCTCAGGTCGGCATGGTCATGGTGGGTCTGACGGGCGGAGCCATTGCCGTCGAACAGGTATTCTCTATTCCAGGCCTGGGTCGAGCAACGCTTGGCGCAGCATCGGCCCAGGACCTGCCTGCGCTACAAACCGGCATTCTGATTCTGCTGATTATCGCTATTATATTAGGCAGCTTGGCCAATATTGGTCGCGCGCTGTTACTGGGTCGTGCTTTTCAGCTTGGGGCTCTGCCCGTGGCGCATAGCGAACAGAATATCCAACGTAGAGCATGGGTTGTGCCCGCCATCGCGATGTTGCTGCTCTTTGTGCTAATCGTAGCGGGGATGGGGCGTGACCCGTTTAGCTCCGCGTTTATGCGCTTAGAGTCACCAAGCTTTGCGTTACCATTAGGCGCCGACGGCACTGGGCGCGATATTTTGGCGCGAGTAGCTCACGGAGCGCTGTCCACCATGGGCATGGCAACGGTCGTCGTATTCTTTTCGCTAGTAATAGGGCTGCTGATTGGACTAGCACCCAAGCTCGCCACGGGTCCTATTGAAATCACCAAGGCAACGCCACCCACCATTGCGGGGTTGATTGTCGCGGGGCTAATAGGGCCAAGTGCTAGCGGCGCGATCATTGCGGTAACAGCCGTCGCTTGGGCTCCGCTTGCAGCGCACACAGCGGCACTGGTGGCGGAAGTGAAAGCCCAGCCACACGTGCGCATTACGCCAATGCTAGGCGTGGGTCATTTCCGCTTAATGAGCCGTTACATCTTACCGGCCGTGCTTGGCCCAGTGTTTCGCCACGCCATGCTGCGCTTACCTGGCGTAGCGCTGGCCTTGGCAGCACTTGGTTTTCTCGGCCTGGGGCCACGCCCACCTTCACCAGAGTGGGGGTTAATCCTTGCCGAAGGTATGCCCTATATTGAGCGAGCGCCCTGGGCGGTGCTGATTCCCGCATTAGCACTGATTTTGCTATCGGTACTGGCGGTGTCACTTTCAAACCTGATGGGTTTAAGCAAACTATCTCGCTAGCAGTATCCAAGCTCAAAAATAGAAGGCCTAAACAGCCAAAAAAACGGGCAGCCACATGGCTGCCCGTTTTGCTGATTGACGCTTTAATTAAATTAACAAGCGTTACTCTTCGTCAGTCGCCAACTGCATATGTTTTTGTAGGTAATTTTGAATACCTACTTTATCGATCAGACCAAGCTGCGTTTCGATATGATCAATATGGCTTTCTTCATCGGCAAGCAGGTCACGCAGTAGATCGCGGGTTACGTAATCTTTAACGCTTTCACAGTAGGTGATCGCTTCGATGTAGTCTTTACGGCCGTCGTGCTCGATTTTCAAATCACTTTCGAGCATTTCTTTTACATTTTCGCCGATATGTAGTTTGCCTAGATCCTGCAGGTTAGGAATGCCTTCAAGGAACAAAATACGCTCGATTAGTTTATCGGCGTGTTGCATTTCTTCAATGGACTCATCGTATTCCCACTTGGCAAGCTCTTTAAAGCCCCAGTCTTTGTACATTTTGGCATGCAAAAAATACTGGTTGATGGCTACCAGTTCATTGCCGAGGGCGATATTGAGATGCTGAATAACCTTGGGATCACCTTTCATGACGTCACCTTTCTTAGTGTGCGATTACGCTAACTAGAGAGTATAGGCCATAAATAGGCTTACTCCCAACGATGCTGGGAGTATATAGGAAATGACTAAAAATTCAAAAGAATCATATAGTTGCTAACGATAAATCTAACAATAGTGATTCGCGTCACACAGCGTAAGCGAGACTCATATCCGCTTCGCAACGAGCCTCCTGAACCGCTTCACGGGTCAGCGATTTAGCAAAACAAGCGCATTTTCCGCACTGGGTTCCGCAACCTGTGGCCTCGCGTACTTCTCGCCAACTGCGCGCTCCATCGCTAACGTGCTGGCGAATCTGATGGTCGGTTACTCCCTTGCACACGCAAACGTACATGGCAACACCTCATAAAGATCATGAGATGAATGTAAATGATTCGCATACATCTTTTCAAGTAGAAATAGATGCTTTTTGGTAGCCATTCGTCTTAATAAAAATGAGCCATATGATAACGCCTTGTCATAGCAATATTTTTAGCAAAGCAGGCGGTAAAATTATTTTTTCGGTAGCACCACGGTTTGCGTATTCGAGGCGATATCTGGCCAGCTTCTGCGCTGTCGATCAAACAAAACCCACCAGTAACCAATGCCAAACGCGGCCAGGGAAAGCCAGGCTGTCACACAGCGAACGAGACTTTGCTTAAGTGTAATCGCATGACCATCGGTGGTTTGCACCCGCAGCCGCCATGCCTGCATCCCTAAGGTCATGCCGCCACGCCGCCACGAATAGACAAAGAATAGCGTGACAAAGAACAGCAACATCAGCCTAAGGCTCCAGATATCAAATTGAGTTGTGCCTATCTCGTCAGCCTGCTGCCCCAGCACAAAGCGAAAAAAAGCCAGATGAGCCACCGTCACCGCGAGCCAAATGGCTGTGACCAAAAATCCGTCGTACAGCATCGCGCCTAAACGGCGGCTTAACCCAGCAGGCCAAACGCTATCTAGTTGGGTAAAGCGCCGTGGGTTCGTCACCTTGCTCGTCACTATGCTCATCCTCATTCACGTATCGCCGCCGCAACTAGCCGTTGCGGTGTAAGAAATAAATACCTACCGCCGCACAGGCAAGAGTTGGCACCAACACCGCCCACACAGGCGAAAAACCAAAGATGGTTGATGCAGGTGCCAGCAGGTCTTGTACATACTTAAATACAAGGCCGGTCACCACGCCATAAAACACTCGCGTACCTGCAGCCACCGTGCGTAGTGGGCCAAACACAAAGGAAGCGGCGATTAATACCAGTGATCCCATCGTTAGCGGCATCAGCACCTTTTGCCAGAAATAGAGCAGCGGTTGGTCAGCTTGGAGGTTTTGGCTTTGCAAAAAGTTGGCGTACGCCCACAGCTCACTAGGCGCCTGACTTTCGACATCACGCAGCAAGCGTTCCAATTGGGTGGGCGTTAACGCAGTATCCCAACCTGCATATTGCTGATATTCCGACTCTGTATGGTCATCAAAAATATGCGTAGTGGTAACGCCTTCCAACTGCCATGCGCCTTCCTCCCAATGCGCGCGATTCGCATGGGTAGCCTCAATTAGCCGACGCTCATCAAAACGATAGCGGGTTAAATCCAGCACCACGTTATCCGCACGAATAGCGCCAAAGCGATACACACTTTCTCCTTCAAACTGCCAACCACTTCGGCTAGTTAGCAGCGCCCCTTCCCCCTGGCGCTGTTCTAAACGCCATGCCTCGGCAAACTGCTCCGTACGGGGAGATACAAACTCGGCGACCAGCAGCACCACTACGACCACTAATAGCACCGGCTTCATGACACCCCAGACAATCCGCGCAAGCGACCGGCCAGCGGCACGCATCACCGTTAACTCGTTGCTGGATGCCATGCTCCCCATGCCAATCAGCGCGCCAATCAACACCGCTACCGGAGCATATTGATAAAATCGCCAAGGCAGGCGCATGCCCAGATAAATCAACACGTCTAACGCGGTATAGTTACCTTGGGTGTCGCCTAAATCACCGATATAGGCGATGGTGATGTCCAAGCCAAGCAGGACGAACTGGACGACAATGATGGCCGCCAACACATTACGGGCAATATAACGATCAAGACGATCAGCAAGCATGAATTAGCCCCTTCATTAGCGCATTCCTTTACGTTGCGAGTGCCATAGCAGCAGGCAGCCAAGCGCCAAAAACAGCCCGTGTACCGGCCAAACCCCCAGCGCAACTTCCAGCGCGCCCTTACCGACCGCATCCACCGCGGCCAATAGCAGGCTTAAATAAGCGACGTAAAGAAAAACGGCAGGCAGTAGTTTGGCAAACCGCCCCTGACGAGGGTTTACTCTGGAAAGCGGCTGGGCTAGCAATGCCAAAACAAACACCATTAGCGGTAACCCCGCTCGCCACTGAAATTGCGCTTGGGCACGAGGACTGGGGTCGTTCCATAGTTCAGTCGTGGTCGCGTACTCTAAAGCATCCAGCTCTTGTCGATTCCGACTCAAGCCCAGGCGCAATGTGTAGCGTTCAAACGTTAACCGCTCGGCAGCTTGTTTACCTGGCGTTACGCCATAGCGCTCGCCATCTTCCAGCACTAGAAAACGGCTGCCAGTTTCCATACTGGTTTCTTGATAACCAGAACCCGCCCGGGTCACGTAGCTATGGGTCTTTTCCGCCCCAGCCACAGGCTGCTCATGAACCAGCACTTCCTGCATTTCAGTGCCATCGCTGCTGAAATCGCTGATGTAAGCGGTGCGCCCTCCACCGAAATCCTGGAAACGCCCAGGCGCCAGTACTGACACATCCAATCGACTGCGCTGCTCTTCAAGCGTGGCCTCAGTTTGTAACGCGCCCGCCGGTGTTAGCCACAAACTACACAGCCCCACCAGCACTGCCACGACCGAAGCAGGCAGCAGCGTTACTCGCAACAGCCGCATAGGGCTCATACCACACGCTACCATCACGGTAATTTCACTGTTCATATAAAGCTGACCATAGGCCAGCAATATTCCCAGGAAAAAAGATAGCGGTAGAATCAGCTCCATAAATCCTGGCAGGTGAAAAACCATCAGGCTGCCTAAGATAGTGACCGGAATGTCACCCTCTGCCGCATCAGAGAAATAGCGAATAAAACGGCTGCCCATGATGACCAGTAGCAAAATTCCAGCCACCGCTGACATCGTAAGTAATACTTCGCGAGTTAAGTACCGAAATAAAATCAACGCACTCTCCGGCTAGTAGCGCAGGTTGCAATGCAATGCGCCCATGGCTTGGGTACACTAATCAAACTGTTATCAAAAACCTGTTATCAAAAACCGATTATCAAAAACCCAAGTAACGGGGCATTATCCCGAATCACTCGATGCTTGTCTTGTTGGAGACGTCATGGAATTTTCCGTTCAGACCGCGAACCCAGCCAAAGCCGAAACGGCTTGCCTCGTTTTGCCTGTCTTTAAAGGTAGCGACCTATTGCCCGCCGTCGCCAAATTAGATGATGCGAGCGAACGGCTAATTGGCCAGCTGCTTGACCGTGGCGACTTTGATGCCTCGCTGGGCAATGTGCAGCTAGTTCCCTTTGCGCCGGGCCTGGGCGCCGAACGTTTATTGCTTGTTGGCCTAGGCGAACGTGCCAAATGCCAGGAAGCGGCGTTTATCAAAGCCTTAGACGCTGCCATGGCAGCGTTGACCAAGCTGCCAATTGACGAAGCTAGCGCTACCTTTACCGACGTTCCTCTAGAAGATCGCGACACTGCTTGGAAAGCCCGTAAAACACTCGAAGCGGCGGAACGCGCTGTTTATCGCTTTGACCAGTTCAAATCATCACCCACAAAAGCTCCCAGCCTGACCAAGCTGGATCTGATTGTCAGCGATGCCGACGAAGCACCGATGGCCAAACAAGGTGCAGCACTGGGCACCGCCATTGGCCAGGGTATCAACGTTACTCGTACCTTGGGCAACTTGCCGGGTAATGTCTGCACACCTCGTTATCTTGCCGAGCAAGCCGAGCAGCTAGGCCGTGATTCCCAAGGCGCCCTTGAGGTTGAAATCTTAGATGAAGAGGCGCTGGAAGCGCTGGGCGCTGGCTCACTGCTGTCTGTTGGGCGCGGTAGCCAAGAGCCGACTCGCCTGATCGTGATGAAATACCAGGGTGCGGAAAATCCTGAAGAAGCGCCCCATGTGCTCGTGGGCAAAGGCATCACCTTCGATACCGGTGGTATCTCGTTGAAGCCCGGCGAAGGCATGGATGAAATGAAGTTCGACATGGGCGGTGCGGCGAGCGTATTCGGCACCGTAAAAGCAGTGCTCGCCATTAAGCCCAAGCTAAATGTGGTGTTTATTGTTGCCGCTGCTGAAAACATGCCTGACGGCGCAGCCACCAAGCCCGGCGACATTATCAAAACCCTGAAAGGCTTGACGGTTGAAGTGCTCAACACCGATGCCGAAGGCCGTTTGGTGCTGTGCGATGCGCTTACCTACGCAGAGCGCTTTACCCCGGCCAGCGTGGTTGATATTGCCACCCTCACTGGCGCTGTCATTATCGGCCTTGGCCATCACGCAACGGGCCTGCTTTCCAACGATGATGACCTTGCACTTGATCTGCTGGACGCTGGCGAAGCGGCTTGGGATCGTGCTTGGCATCTGCCGCTATGGGACGAGTACCAGGAACAGCTAGATTCCAACTTCGCCGACTTGGCCAATATTGGTGGCCGCCCGGCAGGCACCATTACCGCAGCGTGTTTCCTGTCGCGCTTTGCCGATCACTTCCCCTGGGCGCATTTGGATATCGCTGGCACCGCCTGGCACTCTGGCAAGCAGAAAGGCGCTACCGGCCGCCCGGTTGGGCTACTAACCCAGTACTTGCTTGATCGTGAGGCCGATGCACAAGTAGAAAATAGCGACGGCTAACATCACAATCAGACGATCAACAGTTGCCATTCGTTGACGTAAACGTTACATCTAAGGGCATTAGCGTGCGTGCTGTTTTCAGGTCGCACGCTACACCATATAAACACTAACACTTGCCCTTCGGGGCCAAGCTATAGCGGAGAGAAGACGCCGTGCCCACAGCTTCAGATACCCAACTTGAATCACATTTTGAAATACTGCCGTCCAACCAACCGATGGCCGATGAGATTCGTGACAGCATTCTGCAAAACCCAGGTTTTGGTAAGTATTTCACTGACCATATGGCTCACGTCCGCTGGACAGTCGACGCCGGCTGGCACGGCCACCAAGTACGCCCTTATGGTCCATTAACCCTCGACCCAGCGGCCTCGGTGTTGCACTACGGCCAGGAAATTTTCGAAGGGGTTAAAGCTTACCGCCACGCCGATGGCTCCATCTGGACGTTCCGCCCAGAGAAAAACGCCGAGCGTTTTCGCCGCAGCGCCCGCCGATTAGCGTTGCCGGAGCTTTCCGATGAAGATTTCATCGGTTCACTGAAAGCACTGCTGGCCCAAGACCATGCCTGGGTACCCACACCTTCCAGCGATACCGACGAGTGCAGCCTCTATCTGCGCCCGTTTATGATTGCTTCGGAAGCTTTCTTAGGCGTACGTGCGGCTCACGAAGTCGATTACTACGTGATTGCCTCCCCTGCAGCGGCCTACTTCAAAGGTGGCCTTAAACCAGTTTCCATTTGGCTCTCTTCCCACTACAAGCGCGCAGCCCCCGGCGGTACCGGCTTTGCCAAGTGTGGCGGTAACTACGCGGCATCGTTGGCAGCGCAACAAGAAGCCACGGCCAATGGTTGCGGCCAAGTTGCGTTTTTGGATGCTGCCGAAAACAAGTGGCTCGAAGAGCTGGGCGGCATGAACCTGTTCTTCGTCTATAAGGACGGACGTCTGGTAACGCCTCGACTAACCGATACCATTCTGGAAGGCGTGACCCGCAACTCCGTGCTTACCCTGGCAAAAGAGGCTGGTTTAACACCGGAAGAGCGCGCCATCAGCATTGATGAATGGCGCGAAGGTGCAGCGTCTGGCGAGATTACCGAAGTGTTTGCCTGCGGCACCGCAGCGGTTATCACCCCGATTGGCGAACTGGTTACTGAAAACGAGCGCATTCGCTTACAGGGCGATGGCAGCAACGACATTGCCATGCGCCTGCGCAAAAAACTGCTCGACATACAGTATGGCCACAGCGAAGACAAACACGGCTGGCTCACCCGATTGGTATAAAACAGCCGGAGTAAATCGGCTGGTATGACCCAGAGCTTCGCCGCCGCACAGCGGAGGCGAAGCTTTTAAGCGTGTTAACACCGCTGGAGCCTTTGATGGCACGTATCGATTTTTATATCCTTCCTGACACTACCCTGGAAGCGCGCCTCCAGTTTGCTTGCAAGCTAGCCGAAACCATCCATCGCAAAGGCTATCGGTTGCATCTGCACTGCGAAGATAAAGCCCTGGCCGAACAGGCCGACGAGGCCCTTTGGCAGTTCCGTGAAGATGCCTACCTACCCCACGCGCTGGAAGACAGCGATATGGCCGCCAGCGTGCCGATAACGCTAGGCTGGCAGCAACTCCCGGTGCCAACGCAAGAAACCGCACTACTGAACTTGCACCCTGACATTCCCGACGGCGTGGAGCGCTACGCCCGCATTGCCGAAATTATCAATCAGCACCAACAAGTACTGGTCGCCAAACGCGCCTGCTGGCAGCGCTATAAAGAAATGGGTCATGAAGTGGTGCCGCATAAGTTGGGGTAACCTTTTTACCATCTGGCCACTGATGCATAGCCACTTACACTAGCGCCATACATAACAACAACTCAGCGGAAGAGTCACCCAATGCGCTTTCCCACTCGGCTTGCATCCACCCAATCTTCCCATGCTTTTTTAGCGCGCGCCCCATTAGCGGTAATTGTCATTGCCCAGCTGTTTGGAACATCGCTCTGGTTCAGCGTTAACGGCGTTGGGCTGGCGCTTCAACAAGCCGTTGGTTTGAGTGAAAGCGACCTGGGGCTGCTCACCATTGCAGTGCAAGCAGGTTTTATTACCGGCACGCTGTTGATTGCTACCACTGGGCTTGCCGACCGCGTACGCGCCAGCCACTTGTTCGCTATCTCTGCGGTAGCAGGCGCGCTGATTAACGCCGCGTTTATTGGCTTAGCCGAGAGCGTCAGCTTAGCGGTAGCAGCACGCTTTTGGGTCGGGCTGTGTCTTGCCGGTATTTATCCGCTCGGTATGAAATTGGTGGTGAGCTGGACACCCAACAACGCAGGCGCGGCGCTGGGCTGGTTGGTCGGCATGCTGACACTGGGCATTGCTTCTCCGCATCTACTGCGCGGGTTAACGCTGCACTTGCCATGGCAGTGGCCGCTGTTGCTGGCCTCTGCCCTGGCACTGCTCGCCGCACTGATGATTTTTAAACTAGGCGTGGGGCCACATCTGCCCGCCAAAGCCAGCGGCGGACGCCCTTGGGCGGGACTGGCTGCCTTCAAGCAAAAACACTTCCGCGCTGCGGCGCTGGGCTACTTTGGCCACTGCTGGGAGCTATACGCCCTGTGGGCGCTGGTGCCTTTTTTAGTTGCTAGAGAGCTGGAACGCCTAAACGCAGCGCCGGGCCTTCAGCCATGGCTAAGTTTTGCGGTGATTGCGTTGGGCCTGCCTGGCTGCGTATGGGCTGGCCGCTGGAGCCGCCGAGTGGGCAGTGCGCGAGTGGCCTTTGTGGCGCTAGCGACCTCCGGCACGCTTTGTTTGCTCTATCCGCTATTAGGCAGCACATCACCCTGGCTACTGCTAACCCTGTTAGGGATTTGGGGCATTAGCGTGATTGCCGATTCCGCGCAGTTTTCCGCGCTGGCGTCAGCCGCCGCCCCACCCGAGCGCCTCGGCGCGGCACTTGCCATGATGAATGCTATTGGTTTTGGCCTAACGATTCCTTCTATTGCCCTAGTCACTGCCCTGTGGGCCAGCCAAGGTCCCTGGGTAATCTGGTGGCTACTGCCCGGCCCAGTGCTTGGATTAATCGCCATGCGTGGTTTGCATGTTCGTACCACACACCCCTGACGCCAGGGGGTCGTTCGCGGTATACTTGCCACCATTTTTTTGCAAGCCGTGAGCCGACTCCCCATGGAAAAGACCTACCAACCCGAACAGATCGAAACCCGCTGGTACGAACGCTGGGAAGCCGACAACCGCTTCGTCCCAACAGGCCGTGGCAAGCCATTTTCGATCATGATTCCGCCGCCTAACGTGACCGGCAGCCTGCACATGGGCCACGCGTTCCAGGACACCATTATGGATACCCTGACGCGCTGGAAGCGGATGCAGGGCAACAACACCCTGTGGCAGGTAGGCACCGACCACGCTGGTATCGCCACGCAAATGCTGGTTGAGCGTAAAATTGCCGCGGAAGAAGGCAAAACCCGCCACGACCTGGGCCGCGATGCGTTTATCGACAAGGTGTGGGAGTGGAAAGAGGAGTCCGGCGGCCACATCACCCGCCAGTTGCGCCGCATGGGCGCCAGCGTTGACTGGTCCCGCGAGCGCTTCACCATGGATGACGGCTTCTATAAAGCTGTGCAAGAAGTGTTCGTGCGCTTGCACGAAGAAAAATTGATCTACCGTGGCAAACGCCTGGTGAACTGGGACCCTACCCTGCACACCGCCATTTCCGACCTGGAAGTGGAAAACAAAGAGCAGCAGGGCAGCTTCTGGCACTTCCGCTACCCACTGGCCGATGGCGTCAAAACTACCGATGGTAAAGATTATCTGGTCGTGGCAACCACTCGCCCTGAAACTTTGCTAGGCGATACGGGTGTCGCGGTTAACCCCGACGATGCTCGTTATGCCTCGCTGGTCGGCAAATTTATCGAATTGCCGCTGGTCGGCCGCCGCATTCCTATCGTTGCCGATGAACACGCTGATATGGAAAAAGGCTCCGGCTGCGTGAAGATCACCCCGGCCCACGACTTCAATGACTACGAAGTCGGCAAGCGCCAGAACCACCTGCTGATCAATGTGTTCACCAAGGATGCCACCATCCTTGAGCGCGCTGAAATCTTTGACCTGAAAGGCACTCCCCAGCCCGACGAAGACGCCAGCCTACCCGCCAAGTACGCAGGGTTGGACCGTTTTGAAGCGCGTAAGCAGATTGTTG
Organism: Halomonas sp. 3F2F; assembly: GCF_014897805.1. Lineage (NCBI taxonomy): Bacteria > Pseudomonadati > Pseudomonadota > Gammaproteobacteria > Oceanospirillales > Halomonadaceae > Halomonas > Halomonas sp. 3F2F. Next base: position 70,588 of record NZ_JABUZE010000132.1, on the reverse strand, counting down.
CCGATATGGACGCCCTGGGCCTTTTGGAACAGGTAGAAGCAGTCAACAACACCCTGCCCTATGGCGACCGCTCTGGCGATGTAATCGAGCCGTTGCTCACTGATCAATGGTTCGTTGCGGTAGAAACGCTAGCCAAACCCGCCATTGAAGCAGTGGAAAACGGCGATATCCAGTTCGTGCCGAAGAACTACGAAAACATGTACTTCGCCTGGATGCGCGACCTGCAGGACTGGTGTATCTCCCGCCAGCTGTGGTGGGGCCACCGCATTCCCGCCTGGTACGATGCCGAAGGCAATGTGTACGTTGCCCGCAGCGAAAAGGAAGCCCGCGAGAAGCACGGCTTAGGTACAGAGGTGGCGCTGACCCAAGACGAAGACGTGCTCGACACTTGGTTCAGCTCGGGCCTATGGACGTTTGGCACGCTAGGCTGGCCGGAAAAAACCCCAGAACTGGAAACCTTCCACCCCTCCAGCGTGCTGGTGACCGGTTTTGACATTATCTTCTTCTGGGTTGCCCGGATGATCATGATGACCCTCAAGTTCACTGGCGAAGTCCCGTTCAAAACCGTTTATGTACACGGTTTGGTGCGCGACGGTCAGGGTCAGAAAATGTCCAAATCTAAGGGCAATGTGCTGGACCCCATCGACCTGATTGACGGCATCAGCCTGGATGCGCTGCTGGAAAAACGCACCGGCAATATGATGCAGCCGAAACAGGCCAAAGCCATTGCCAAAGCGACCAAGGACGAATTTAAAGACGGCATTGAAGCCCACGGCACCGATGCGCTGCGCTTTACGTTCCTTTCCCAGGCAACCACCGGGCGCGATATCAAGTTTGATATGAACCGCCTGGATGGCTACCGCAACTTCTGCAACAAGCTGTGGAACGCTTCACGCTACGTGCTAATGAATGCCGAAGGTGAAGATTGCGGCACAGAGGGTGGCGACGTTGAGCTTTCACTGGCCGACCGCTGGATTATTTCCCAGCTGCAGAAAACTGAAACCCAGGTCACCAAAGCGATGGACGAGTACCGCTTCGACCACGCCTCCCAAGCGCTGTATGAGTTTGTCTGGAACGAGTACTGCGACTGGTACCTGGAGCTTTCCAAGCCGGTTTTGTGGGACGAAAATGCCAGTGCAGAAGCCAAACGTGGCACCCGCCGTACGCTGGTCCGCGTACTGGAAACCATTCTGCGCCTCGCCCACCCGATGATGCCCTACATCTCAGAAGAGATCTGGCAGCGCGTTGCGCCGCTGGCAGGCACCTTCGTCGGTGATGGCGCTTCTATCATGCTCCAAGCCTGGCCGGAAGCCGACGAAAGCAAAATCGACGAACAGGCCACTCGCGATATCGAATGGCTGAAAGGCGTGATTATCGCGGTGCGTAACATCCGCGCTGAGATGAACATTGCCCCCGGTAAGCCGCTGGACGTACTGCTCACCAAAGGTAAACCGGAAGACGCCGAACGCCTGGAAAGCAACCGCCACTTCCTCGCCAAGCTGGCTAAGTTGGAAAGCGCCACCTGGCTAGCCAACCCAGACGACGCACCGCTTTCAGCCACCCAGCTAGTGGGCGATATGGAAGTGCTGGTACCGATGGCAGATCTAATCGACAAAGACGCCGAACTCAAACGCTTGGCCAAAGAAATTGACAAGCAGGACAAGCTGATCGGCGGCATCGAGAAGAAGCTCGGCAACGAAGGCTTTATCGCCAAAGCCCCCGAAGCCGTGGTGGAAAAAGAGCGCGGCAAACTCGCCGAATTCCAAGCTGCCAAGCAGTTATTGGAAGAGCAGCGTACGAAAATCTCTGCGCTATAAGCCATCTAGGCCAGACAAAAACACCCGCTTAAAGCGGGTGTTTTTTTAGCAGCCAATCGACTGTTCGAGTGTGACGCTCCCTTGTCCGCTGGCCCAATAGCGCCTATAACTTGACTATGGACTCACCCAGCACAGACAGCGTTTCGACTCGACACCCCTTGGCGGTGTTGCGTTTCCTTGGCTTGGTAGTGTTAGGAAGTGGCGTTGGAGGAGTGGCGGCGTTGGCTGCCGTTGGCTTCGTTAATACGGTGGTATGGCTCAACGACCTACTGCTGATCTCCCCCCGGGGCCAGATGATGGCTGCTGACACCACTTTAGTTACATTGGCTACTCTGCTAGTGCCAATCCTTGGGGGGCTGCTCGTTGGTCAACTACACCGCGGCCTGCCTGAGGGCCGCCCCCATACCCCTGCCGATGTCATCGCTGCCGTCCAGACCCGCCGAGGCAGCCTACCCGCCAAGGCGGGTATTCTCTCAGCGTTAAGCGGCCTAGCGTCGTTAGGCGCAGGCGCCTCAGTAGGCCAGTACGGTCCCCTGGTTCACCTCGGCGCGACACTTGGCTCTCTCATTACACGCGTGCTGCGTCTGGGACGTTCAGAGGACAATATTACGATCGCTTGCGGGGTAGCTGCCGCCATCGCGGCGGCCTTCAATGCGCCACTGGCAGGCATTGTCTTCGCCCACGAAGTGGTACTACGCCACTATGCCCTGCGCGCCTTCGCCCCAGTGGCTGCCGCCGCCATCGTCGGCTATGTGCTAGCCTCTCAGTTGCTGGCTCAAGGAGCGCTGTTCCACATTACTGAGCCTGCCGTCCCCCAGCCCTGGGAGTTCGCCCTTTTCCTAGCTCTGGGTGGCCTAGGCGCCTTAGTGGCCGGAGCCTATATACATGCCATTCTTGCTATGGGGCAACTGGCCAAGCGACTACCGCTGCCCACCAGCCTCCGCCCCGCTCTCGCCGGAGCACTGCTCGGCCTGACCGCTCTTTGGGTACCCGATATTCTCGGCATGGGCCAGGAAACCCTGCGCTTCGCCACTTTGCCTGGGGCCTACGGCGGCGGCGAGCTGCTGTTGGTGTTGCTACTCAAGCTGGCCGCTACCGCTTTGTGCTTAGGGCTCGGCTTCGCCGGCGGCGCTTTCAGCCCAGCACTGGTGATCGGCACTCTCTTTGGTGCTCTAGCCGGTACTCTGGTGGCAGAGCTTGGCGGCGGCCAAGAGACCTTCATCTTTTATGCGGTGTGCGGCATGGTGGCAGTAACCGCACCGGTACTTGGTGCTCCTCTCACCACGCTGCTGATTGTCTTCGAACTTACCGGCAGCTATGCCTTGACCACCGCCGCTCTAGCTAGCGTCACGCTAGCCAGCCCTCTGGCCGCCCAGCTGTTTGGCCGTTCATTATTCGATATTCAATTAGCCCGCCGTGGTTTGGATCTCTCCGCGGGCCGCAGTCGCGCGGTGCTCCAAGAGGAACGGTTGACCGAGCTGATTAGCCACGACGCCGTGACCCTACTCCCCGAGACCCCACTGACCATGGCTATCTCACGCCTTAGTTTAGCGGGGCGGGGCGAAGCTTACTTAGTGGATAATCAGGAGTGCTACCACGGTTGCGTTACCCTGGCGAGTCTGGAGGCCCTCCGCGAAGACAGCGAGTCCCCAACCCTGGCCGACTGCCCCAAAACTCCTCGCCCAGTGCTAGATCCTCAATCCTCCCTTTGGGAGGCAATGCATCAGCTACAGAAGATCACCGGCGAGGCCATCGCGGTGGTGGATGAACAGCGGCGCTTCTTGGGAGTGGTCTATGAGTCGAGTATTGCTCAGGCTTTCTTACACCATAGCGACGCCCTACGTCGGGAGGAGCACGGTGCTGGCTAGACGATGGACCCTCGGACTACTGGCTGGGCTACTCACCCTGGCTCCCTCCATCAGTGCGGAAGTGCCCGACGCCGCCACCTCACTAACGGTACTGAGCTGGGGCGGCGCCTATGAGCAAGCCCAGCGCCGCGCGCTCTTCACGCCCTTCACCGAGGCTCATGGTGTAGCGGTGGAAGTGACCCGCTATAACGGCGGCCTGGCAGCACTGCGCCAAGCCGTGGCAGAGAACAACGTCCCTTGGGATGTGCTTGATATGACCCGCAGCGAGGCCATGGCAGCCTGCGAGGAAGGCCTACTGGAACCGCTTCCCCCGGAGCTGGCCGCCCCGGCGCCAAATGGCACCCCAGCAGCCCAAGATTTTCTCCCCGGCGCCCTGGGGCGTTGCTTTATCAGCCACTCGATCTTTGCCACCGTCGTGGCCTATCGCCGCGACGCCTTCCCCGGACGTCGCCCCACTCGCATCGCTGACCTCTTTGATCAACAGCGCTTCCCTGGTCCCCGGGCCCTTCAGCTCACCCCGGCGGCGAACCTAGAGTGGGCGCTGCTCTCCTACCGGGTGCCCCGGGAAGAGCTTTATCGCCTGCTCAGTACCCGTCGCGGCCTAGACCTGGCCTTCACCCGGCTGCAAAGCATCGACAATATCCACTGGTGGGAAGCCGGTGATACTCCAGTGCGTCTATTGGAGGAGGGTCAGGTGGTCATGGCCTCCGGCTACAATGGGCGTTTCTTCGCTGCCATGGTGGAGCGCGACCTGCCCATAGAGATCCTCTGGGATGGCCAGTTTCAGGAACACGAAACCTGGGCAATCCCCCGTGGTGCCCCAAACGCTGAGGCGGCGCGAGACTTTATCCGCTTTGCCACCACCAGCGAACGTCAGGCGGAACTGGCTCGGTATATCCCTTATGGCCCAGCGCGACGCTCTGCTGCTATGCAGGTCTCCACCCACCGCGACAGCGGCCTGGACATGCGCTTGCATATTCCCACCCACCCCATCAATGCCCAAGGTGCAGTGGCCAAAGACGAGACATGGTATGCACGTACCCAGGAACGCATCGAAGCTCTGTTTCGTGAGGCGCTATTTCATGAAACCCTGCCGACACAGCAATGAGCATCGTGGCAATAAATGGGCGACCCAGTGTGGTTATTCATGTTGTAAAACATTGATAAGCTTTCCAAATGGGTCACGCACATAAAACCGACGGACACCCCAAGGCTCACTTACCGGCCCGTACTCAATCTCAATCTTTGCCAATTTCACTCTCGCCAAGGCAGTCTCTAAGCTATCCACCTCTATCGATAGGTCTGGCACTGGCGTACCTGAGCCGCCTTCCGACGCCACACTCAACTGAGCGGTCATTTCCTCGCCTGAGCTATAGGTCTTTATCCAGCCATGATCCATCACAAGCTTGAGACCAAAGATAGTCGCATAGAACTTCTCAGCGTCTTCAAGATGCTTGGCAGCAATGTTAGAGACAATACGCTTTACAATCACCTTACCTCCTACCAGCCAGCTCCATGGGATGAGGAATGCTCACCCTATCCCCCCTTTCTCCTTATCTTTCATCTCTTTTTATGCGTAACCATGTAAGGTTAGTACAAGAACAGCCACTAACTGGCATTGCTAAACATATACCGACACGGATGACGCTATGCCAATACCTTTAGCGGCACGTTTGCAGGCACTGGAAAACACGCTGCAACAGGCGAGAATCGCTTACCAATCGCTTGCGCCGATGGCGGACACTGGGCTTGCCCACGATCATGTGTGGGTGCATCGCGATGGCGATGATTGGGTCGCACGGCTGCCCAAGCAGAGCCAAATGAACTTGGCCCCGGCCGACAACTTGGCATATGAAGCCGCGTGCTACGAACGCGCCAGCCAAGGAGGCCAAGTACCCCGCTTGCATGGCATCTTGCCCGTGAGCGATGCCCTGCCGCGTGGCGGGCTGCTGGTCGATGCCATTGAGGGACGGTTGGCGCAGCTGCCGGACGATTTACCACGTATCGCAGAGACTCTGGCAAGCCTACATCGCTTACCGCTACCTGAGCATCCCGAACCACTACTAGCGCCTGCCGACTCATGGCAGGCCATGTGTGAGGAAGTTAGCCGCCAGGCCGAGTGGCTGGAAAAGGCCAACTTGGAGCCCGATGTCATTGCCCGTGTTCGCGATGAGCTGGAGGCACTGCCCACCACGCTGCCCGATGCCGAGCGCTGCTTGATCAGCTTTGATACCCACCCCGGCAACTTTTTGATTACTGAAGAGGGGCGCGCTGTGCTGGTGGATTTAGAGAAGTGCCGTTACGGATTGCCGGGTATTGATCTAGCCCATACCTCGCTTTACACCTCGACCACCTGGGACGTTAACAGCCAGGCAGTGCTTACTCTGGAAGAGGTCGTCGCTTTTTATCAGCGTTGGCAAGCGCATGCGGGTAAATCACCCAGCGCGGAAACGCTGGTCGCCTGCCGACGTGCCACTTGGCTGTGGTCATTAACATGGTGTGCCAAGTGGCGCGCCCAGTATTTGCAACGTAAAGATACCGAGCACCGCGGCCAGGATTGGTCAGCAGAACTCACCGATGCTGACGTCATTGCCCATGTCCGCGACCGGGTCGAGCACTATTTATCACTGCCGATAATTGAGCATGTCCATAATGAACTTCTCCACCTAAAAGAATCTCTATAACCAACTGATTTTACAAGGTGTACCATGAAACCACGCCCCCCCCTAACCACCGCTATCGCCACTGTCATGTTGTCACTGGCGCTGCCCGCCATGGCTGCCCCAGATCCCAATGATTGGGATGCCGTACTGCAAGCCGCCGAGGGTCAAACCGTTTACTGGAACGCCTGGGGCGGTGACAGTCGCACCAACCGCTATATCGCTTGGGTATCCGAACAAATGCAGTCCACGTATGGCGTCGATGTAGAGCATGTAAAGTTAGATGACACAGGTAGCGCCGTTGCTCGTGTACTGGGTGAAAAGCAGGCTGGTAACATGGATGATGGCCGCATCGACCTGATCTGGATTAATGGCGAAAACTTCGCCGCCATGCGCGACCAGGACCTCTTATTTGGCCCCTTTGCCGAATCTCTGCCTAACTTCGCCTTGACTCACCCAGACGAAAACCCAGAAGTGGTGACCGACTTCACGCTGCCGACTGAAGGCTATGAGTCTCCTTGGGGAAAAGCGCAAATCACCTTCTACTACGACAGCGCTCAAACCGAAACACCGCCACAAAGTATTGCGGATCTGCTGGAGTGGGCCAAAGACAACCCTGGCCAGTTCAGCTATCCACGTATTCCCGATTTCACCGGCAGCACCTTTTTAAAACAGGCGTTAATTGAATTATCGAATCAAAATGACGCCCTTTATGCGCCAGTGGTTGAAGCGGAGCTTGCGGAGATCACCGCGCCATTGTGGGATTATCTAGATGAGTTACACCCACACCTATGGCGCAGCGGCCGCAGTTTCCCGGAATCAGGCCCTAACCTGCGCGCATTGATGAGCGATGGCGAGCTCAGTTTAGCCTTCTCCTTCTACCCGACAGATGCCGCTGTCGCGGTGATGGAGTATGAACTTCCCGAGAGTGTGCGCAGCTACGTGCTGGAAGGCGGCACCCTAGGAAACGTTCACTTTGTCGCTATTCCCTATAATTCTCCCCATAAAGCAGGCGCGATGGCGCTGGCCAACTTCCTGCTCTCACCTGAAGCTCAAGCCCAAAAGCAGTCGCTTAGTATGTGGGGCGATCGCACCGTATTGGCAGTTAATCAGTTAGATGAAAACGACAAGGCGCTCTTCGAACAAGGTGAAAGCCATCCATCTGCGCTGCCTGCCGATGCCCTTTCCAATACCCTGGCCGAACCTCATCCCAGCTGGATGACGGCGCTACAGGATGCGTGGCTTCAGCGTTATGGCGTTAATTAATTGATCCTGCGGCTAGCCCCTATACTGCTTATTGCACTTTTGGTTATTCCAGTAAGTGCGGGGCTTGGCATGGTGTTGTTGCCTGCCTTTGGCTATTTACCGGTGCTCGGGGAGGACACATTTCATCTGGAAGCATGGCAAGCCCTATGGGCGCACGCTGGTCTCCACCGCTCCGTACTGCTGAGCTATTTTAGCGGTCTGATCACCGCCTTGGTGGCACTGTTTATCGTAGTGCTGTTTCTGGCGGCTAGCCAAGGCACCTGGATTGACCGTGCCATTCGGCGCATGGTCTCACCGCTACTGGCCATTCCCCATGCAGCCGTGGCCTTTGGCTTAGCCTTTCTGATTGCGCCCTCTGGGTTGCTGGTGCGCTGGGTCTCCCCTGGGCTCACTGGGTGGGAGCGCCCGCCTGACCTGCTGATCGTCAACGACCCGTTAGGGCTGGCGCTAATGGCGGGCCTGATACTCAAAGAAGTGCCCTTTTTGCTGTTGATGAGTTTAGCTGCGCTACCTCAGTTACGTCCTGAACAACGTGTCACCCTGGCGCGCTCGCTTGGCTACGCGCCCGGCATTGCTTGGCTGAAGTGCGTTTTCCCAGCGCTTTACCCACTGATTCGCTTGCCGGTTTATGCCGTTATTGCCTACGCCACTTCGGTGGTGGATATGGCGTTGATTCTTGGCCCCACCCTGCCACCAACGTTGAGCGTTTCGGTGCTCACCTGGTTTAATGACCCCGATTTAAGCCGCCGCTTTATGGCGTCTGCCGGTGCTGTGCTGCAGTTCGGCGTTACCCTGGCGGCACTACTGACTTGGTGGCTTGGCGAACAAGGAATCAAACGTCTCTGCCAACGCTGGTTGGCCAACGGCTCGCGGGCATCAGGGGCAACGGCGATTGCGTTTGGCGGCCGTGCTTTGCTGCTAGCTGTCACTTTGCTAGCGGTCAGTGCGCTGGCCGGGTTGGCACTGTTCTCGGTGGCGGGCTTTTGGCGTTTTCCGGATGCGCTGCCGGGTACGTTCACGCTAGATCATTGGCAGCGCATTCTACCCAACATGGCAACACCGCTGATCAATACGCTGAGTGTGGGGCTAACCGCGACGCTAATCGCCGCGGTACTGGTCGTGGCAACATTGGAGCATGCAGCGCGCTGCCACTTGCCTGCATGGCGTGCTCAGTGGCTACTTTATTTACCGCTCATTGTGCCGCAAGTGGCCTTTCTATTTGGCTTAGTGGTGGCCGCTGAAAGCGTTGCCATTCGACCTCAGCACGCGTTAGTCGTAGCCGGTCACCTACTGTTTGTAGTGCCATATCTCTATTTATCGCTGTCAGAAGCCTACCGGCGGCTGGATCCACGCTGGTTTCAGGTGGCACTATCGCTGGGTGTGCCCCCCTGGCGCGCTTTCTGGCAGGTACGGCTGCCACTGTTATTGGCCCCGCTACTTACCGCCTGCGCAGTCAGCTTAGCCGTCAGTATTGGCCAGTATTTGCCAACACTGCTGCTAGGGGGTGGTCGCATCCCCACCATCACTACCGAAGCCGTTGCCATGGCATCTGGCGGCAATCGCAGGCTAGTGGCGGTATTGGCGCTGTTGCAGGCGCTACTGCCGTTTATTGGCTTTAGTCTGGCACTCATGATTCCCCGCCTTGTATGGGCAAAACGCCGCCAAATGCGAGGAGTTGCATGACCCCAAACCTTCAACCGCTGCACATCAAACAGATGACGATCACGCTGACAGGCGAAACACTGCTGGCAATGCACCGTGACATAGCGCCTGGCGAAGTATTAACCGTGATGGGCCCTTCAGGCTCAGGCAAGTCTACCTTGCTGGCCTATCTGGCGGGCTTTTTGTCGCCGGCCTTTCAGGCTCAAGGTGAACTCTATCTGGGCGATAAACGCCTGGATACCCTGCCCGCCGAACAGCGTGGCATTGGCCTGCTGTTTCAGGATCCGATGCTATTTCCCCATTTAAGCGTGGCGGGGAATTGTCGCTTTGGCCTGCCACACCATGCCAACGACAAACGCCAGCAGGTCGCCCAAGCGCTGGAACAGGTGGGGCTGGCGGGCTTTGAAAACCGCGATCCGGCGACCCTTTCCGGCGGCCAGCAAGCTAGGGTGGCGCTGATGCGTCTGCTGCTTTCACAGCCCCGCGCGGTGCTGCTGGATGAGCCGTTTTCCAAACTGGACACCGCACTGCGCCAGGAGATGCGTACGCTAGTGTTCGGTCAACTTCGCGAAGCGGGCCTGCCCACCCTGCTGGTTACCCATGATGAAGCCGATGCCAATGCCGCCGGAGGGCCAATCATTGCCCTTGGTTAACCCTGGCGCGAAATCACCTATGCTTAGCATTGTGATTCCCATGCTGAATGAGGCTGCAGGGATTGAAATGGCGCTAGCCGCGCTGCAGCCACTGCGAGAGACCGGCACAGAAATCATTGTGGTCGATGGGGGGAGTACCGATGACAGCGTGGCGTTAGCCACTCCGCTAGCGGATACGCTACTGACGAGTGCCCCTGGTCGAGCACAGCAGATGAACCTGGGCGCAGCACGCGCGCGCTCAGCAGCGCTGCTATTTTTACATGCTGACACCCGGCTTCCCGAAGGGGCAAGCAAGCTGATTTCCCAATCGCTGAACACGAATTGCTGGGGGCGGTTTGATATTCACCTTGAGGGAACAAGCCGCTGGCTGCCGCTCGTTAGCATTCTGATGAACCTACGCTCACGGCTAAGCGGTATCGCCACCGGCGACCAGGGCATGTTCCTACGCCGAGCGTCTTTTGAAGCGGTCGGCGGCTTTCCTGAACAACCGTTAATGGAAGATATTGAGCTAAGCAAGCGGCTAAAGGCAGTTTCTCGCCCCGCCTACCTACGTACCAAAGTGATAAGCTCAGGCAGGCGCTGGGATCAGTTCGGCGCCTGGAAAACGATTTGCCTGATGTGGCGACTACGTTACCGCTACTGGCGCGGCGTCAGCGCCACCCAACTGGCCAAGGAGTATCGCAATGCCCGCTAAGTCCGTGCAGCCCCATCTACATCTACTGGCCAAAGCGCCACTGCCGGGGCAGGCGAAAACGCGCTTAATTCCTTGCCTAGGGCCAGAAGGTGCGGCGCAAGCCCATGCCACCATGGTTCGCCACTGCGTTGCCACCGCCTACCAAGCACTGGGGTCGCAACACGTCACGCTATGGACCTCCTTAGAACATCAGCATCCGTTGTTTGTGGAGCTGCAGGCTCACTACGGCATTTCGCTCGCCACTCAACGGCAGGGCGATGTGGGAATACGCGTCCGGCATGCACTGAATAGCACACAAGGTCCGTCGATGGTGATGGGCACTGATTGCCCGAGCATCACCGTTGCCATGCTTAGGCAGTGCAGTGCAGCGCTTAAAAACGTGCCCGTGGTGATTTTACCTGCCGAAGACGGCGGCTATGGGTTGATTGGCACTCATGACGATCATCCTAGCCTCTTTGAGGACATTCCTTGGGGAACCGCGCAAGTGCTCCAGGTCACTCGTCAGCGGCTTGCTGCGCTGTCCTTGGAAGCCATCTTTCCCGACACCATGTGGGATATTGACCGCCCAGAAGACTGGCAGCGCTGGCAACAAACGCTGAAGCACGCAAACAGCCTGTAAGGATTCCGCTCTTTACGCCACTGTTACTGAACGAATGTTCTGCTTCTAACACCACCTTGCCCCAACGGAGCCTGCCATGAACCGCCAGCGCCTGCTGATTATCACCCTGCTGCTACTGGCCGTGTTTGGCTTTTACGTGAGCGGTGCCCATACGTTTTTCACCTTGGAAACCCTGCAAACCTATCGCAGCGATTTCCAGGCTGCATTTCAGCAATCCCCTTGGCAGGTTGCGGGCATTTTCTTTGCGCTGTATGTGGTCATGACGGCACTATCGCTACCCGGCGCGACACTCCTCACACTGCTTGGGGGCGCGCTGTTTGGTCTCGGTTGGGGGCTGTTAATTATCTCCTTTGCTAGCACCATCGGCGCAACGCTGGCCTTTTCACTCTCGCGGTTCTTGTTTCGACAGCCGATTGAAAGGCGTTTTCCGCGCCAGTTCGATACGGTCAATCGTGGCGTTGATAAAGACGGCGCTTTTTATCTTTTTACCCTTCGCTTAGTACCGATATTCCCTTTCTTTATGATCAATCTGGTGATGGGCTTAACGCGGCTTAAAACAGTCACCTTTTATTGGGTAAGCCAGCTAGGCATGCTGCCCGGCACCGCGGTCTACGTAAATGCGGGCGGCCAATTGGGTGAACTTGAAAGCCTGGGCGGGATTATTTCTCCTGGGCTTTTGGCCTCGTTTGCGCTGCTGGCAGTATTCCCTTGGATAGCTCGCCGTATTGCGCTACAGGTGCAAAAGCGCAATGCCTATCGTGGTTTTAAGCGTCCATCCCGGTTTGATTACGACATTGTGGTCATCGGCGGCGGCTCAGCGGGTCTGGTCACTAGCTACATCGGCAGCGCCGTAAAAGCTAAAGTAGCGTTGGTAGAAAAGCACAAAATGGGCGGCGACTGCCTGAATACCGGTTGTGTCCCCTCAAAGGCGCTAATTCGTGCCGCCCGTGCTGCTCACGACATGCGTACAGCACACCGCTTTGGCGTTAACGCTGGCGAGCCGGAGATTGATTTTGCCAAGGTGATGAAGCACGTACATCAAGCCATTACTGATATTGAACCCCACGATAGTGTCGAGCGTTACACTAAACTGGGCGTTGAGGTGTATCAGGAGCACGCCACTCTGACGTCTCCTTGGGAAGTTAAGGTCGGTGATAAAACCCTGACCGCCCGCCATATTGTGCTAGCCACTGGCGCACGACCCCGCGTGCCATCGCTTCCTGGCATCGAGCATGCACCACTGCTCACCTCAGAAAACCTGTGGTCACTCACGGAACTGCCTAAACGCTTGGTCGTACTCGGCGGCGGGGCAATTGGCTGCGAGCTCAGCCAGAGTTTTGCCCGCCTGGGCAGTCAGGTCACCTTGGTGGAAGGTATTCCACAGTTGCTAGGCCGAGAAGACCAAGACGTAGGCGAACACGTGGCGCGCACGCTCACCCAGGAAGGCGTTAACGTAATGACCGGCGCCAACGCCTTGGAAGTAAGCCAAGATGGCCCCGGACATCAACTGGTGGTAGAGCACAATGGCCAGCGCATCACCATCGAATTTGATTATTTGCTTGTCAGCGTTGGCCGCCAAGCCAATGTTGAAGGACTGGGGCTGGAAGCGCTGGGAATCACTACCACCAACGCTGGCACGCTGGAACTCAACGAGCGTCTGCAAACTCGGCTGCCCAACATTTGGGCCTGCGGCGACCTAGCAGGCCCCTACCAACTCACGCATGCCGCTGCCCATCAGGCGTGGCACGCAGCCGTTAATGCTCTGTTTGGTGAATTAAAAAGCTTCGCTGTAGATTATCGCTTTATGCCTGCTGTCACCTATATCCAGCCGGAAGTAGCGCGGGTCGGGCTCAACGAAAAAGAGGCCAGCGCTAAGGGCGTGGCGTTTGAAGTCACCCGCTATGCCATGAGTGAAAGCGACCGCGCCATTGCCGAAGGCGCGACTGAAGGATTTATCAAGGTGCTTACCGTGCCCGGTAAAGACAAAATCCTTGGCGCGACCATCGTGGCTGAAAACGCCGGAGAATGGTTAGGAGAGTTCACCATCGCCATGAAGCATGGCCTGGGGCTTAACAAGCTATTGGGCACCATTCATCCCTATCCCACCCTTGGTGAAGCTGCCAAGGCCACCGCTGGCGTGTGGAAAAACGCCCACAAGCCCGAGCGTATTCTCACCCTATTGGAACGTTATTTCCGCTGGCGGCGTGGCGCGGAAAAATGATCTCCCCATGAAAAATCTCGTGCTGATTGGCGCGGGCCATGCCCATGCCTTCGTGCTGGAAGCCTTTGCTCAGCACCCAGATCCGTCAATCGCTATCACCGTGGTTAGCGACAGTGCGCTGTCAGCCTATTCTGGCAGCGTGCCAGCGTGGCTGGCAGGGGAATGCACGCTACGCGAAACACAAATTGATGTAGCGGCGCTCTCTCAACGGGCAGGCGCTCGCTTAATCACTTCGCCTGCAGTGGCTCTCAATCCCACTAAGCGCCAGCTAGCGCTAGCGAACGGCGAGGCGATCCATTTCGATGTAGCCTCATTTAACGTGGGCTCCACGGTAAGGTTGCCTGAACAGCCATTTCTCGAAAAACATGGCGAACAATGCCCCTACTTGTTGGCGATGCGACCGCTAAGCTCACTGCACCACCGCTGGCAAGCGCTGAGAGAGAAAGTCGACCAGTTTCCCCATGGTTCTACACAGCAAGTGGTGAGCGTAGGCGGCGGCGCGGCAGGCTGTGAAACCTTAATGAGTGTGTTGGCGCAGCTTCGTCAACAACGTTCAGATATTACTTGGCAGGGCACGCTAGTCAGCGCATCAACGACACTGTTACCCGGCGCGGGTTGGCTACCTCGTTGGTTAACCCAACGTGCTCTGCGCCGGGCAGGCATTACGGTGCTGCCCGGTGTGCGCGGCCAGGCGCTAATAGCTGGTGGCGTCCACACCTCTAAAGGCGAACTGATTGACGCGGATATCGTGCTGTGGGCTACCGGTGCCGTTGGCCAACCTTGGCTGCAAGACACCCCACTGCCGCTGGAGAAGCGGGGATTCATCCAGGTGAATAAGACACTTGAGGTAGCGGGCCAGCCGGGGCTTTTTGCCGCGGGTGACTGTGCAGCGTTCAGTACATCACTGCACTCATCGCCACTGTCCTCTTCCCCACTACCCAAGGCCGGAGTTTACGCCGTGCGCCAGGGGCCAGTGCTGGCGGAGAACCTGCGCGCCGCCTGTCACAATGAACCGCTGGCCGAGTGGAAGCCACCAAAACGTGTCCTGGCTCTAATTGGCACTGGCGACGGCCATGCGATTGCCAGTAGAGGCGCCATCGGTTTCTCAGGCCGCTGGGTATGGGAATGGAAAAAGCGGATTGATGCGCGCTTTATTGCCCGCTTCAACCCGCCTTTTAAGCACTAACTAGATAACTGCGATCAGATGCTAACTGAAGGCTTAGTTAGCTTCGCGCCAGCCGCCTAATACGCGGCTATCTGGTCCAAAAAACACCAGCCGATCATGGTCGATGAGGTAGCGATAGGCCGTATCGAGCATATCTGTTACCTGCTTGGCGTCTTCCATATTGGGGCAAGCCATGCGTGTTGAGGCGAGCTGGCTAAACTCGATACGCTGATTTTCACCCAACTCCACACTGCCGGTAAATCGGTTACAACCATCCGAACCGCTCACGCTGCCGTCGCGTCCAATTTGAAAGAATGGCGTATTGGGTAACGATACCCGTTCATCGGTACCTACTAGCAATAAATTCCAACGCTGATCGACTATCGGGCCTGACAGCGACACGTTTTCCGGCGCTGCCGTGCTCTCTTGCTCTGGTGTACTGCTACACGCACTGATTAATAGCGCGGTAGCGACACCGGCTAGCATTGCTCCAAATTTGACCGTCACTGTCTCATGCTCCTTATTGACAAATTACCAGCTTCCGCTGTTTTCCATTGACGCCCATGGCTCCTGAGAGGGCAACGCATCGCCTTTTTGCAGTAGCTCGACAGAAATACCGTCGGACGACTTCACGAACGCCATATGCCCATCCCGCGGCGGGCGGTTAATGGTAACGCCGTTATCTTGAAGCTTTTTACATAGCGCGTAAATATCGTCAACGCGATAGGCCAAATGCCCGAAGTTGCGCCCGCCGGTGAGCTCTTCTGGATCCCAGTTATAGGTTAACTCAAGCTCTGGTGCCGCTAAGCGTTCGGAGCGCGCTTCATCTTCCGGCGCGGCGAGAAAGACCAGCGTAAAACGGCCCTTCTCATTTTCTTTGCGACGCACTTCTTTCAACCCTAAAAGATCGCAGTAAAAATTCAACGATGCATCTAAGTCTCTTACCCTTACCATAGTGTGCAAAAACTGCATGTCATTCTCCCTCCATCATTACTGGGTATATTCGCTAAAGATAGCGGGAATACTGTCGTTGCGGGTCCAACTGAGAACAGCGTAATCATCAACCCGGCCGGTTTCCATGCCCGGAGAACCATGCGGCATACCTGGCACTGTTAACCCGATAACGTCTGGCTGCTCTTCTAACAGCCGCTTAATATCTGCAGCGGGCACATGGCCTTCTATCACGTAACCATCAACGATGGCTGTGTGGCAAGATGCTAGTTCTGCAGGAACATTATTGGCTACTTTGACTGACCGGAGATCGCCGTCACGGTGATGGTTTACAGTAAACCCGGCTTCTTCAAGATGGCTGACCCATGCACTACAGCAGCCACAGTTAGGATCGCTGTGCACATCAATCGTAGGCGCTGCCAAAGCGCTTAGCGAATAGGCAGCAAGAAGACTGCCCACCAGACCTTTAACTAGACGATTTCGTGACATTTAAAAATCCTCTTCACCGACATGTACAATAATACCTAGCTTACTTGGAATACGGGGCCGCCCCAAGGAGACTTACGTGGATTCAGTCACACAAGCAGCCCTTGGGGCCGCCATAGGTGGTGCAATATTAGGTAAACGACTGGGTCGCAAAGCCATACTAATGGGTGCAGTGCTCGGCACGCTGCCCGATCTAGACGTGATGCTTGATTATGGCGATGCAGTGGCTAATGTGACTGAGCACCGCAGTTTTAGCCACTCCCTATTTGTGCTGACTGGCTTAGCCACGATAGTGGCGCTACTGTGCCAGCGTTTCATACCTGCGCGTGATATCAGCCTGGGGAGATGGTGGTGTTTTTTCGTTCTCTGTCTGACAACCCACCCGGTACTTGATTCATTTACTACTTACGGCACTCAGCTGTTCTGGCCACTGGATATGCCACCCATAGCGTGGCCTATCGTGTTTATTATCGATCCTTTTTACACCCTACCGCTGCTGGTTGCGTTAACCATCGCTATTGCCGCCAAAAAAGTGCGTCGGGCTTGTACGATCGGATTAGTCGTATCCAGCATGTATTTACTACTGGCGGCAGGCGCGAAATGGAGCGTTGAGCAACGCTTAACCCCAGCACTGGCGGACGCTGGCTTACAGGCAGCACCGGTATTGATTCAACCGACGCCGTTTAATATTGCACTGTGGCGCGCGACGGTTATTGACGGAGATCGCTATTTTGAGAGTTTGATCAGCGTATTTGATAATCAGGACGCACCAACGCTTGAAGCTATAAAGCGCAACGTCGTACTTGAGGAAAGCGTGCTAGCCAGCCCACTTGGCCAACGGCTGACATGGTTTACTGGCCCCTTTCTACGCTATGACACGCTGTTGATCGATGGCCAGGAAACGCTAATCGCCACCGATATTCGCCTTGGCTTTCCAGGCTTTCATCCGTTCAGTTTTACCCTGGCAACGTGGAAAGATGGTTCTTGGCACCCTGCCGACATAAGCGAGCAACTAGCAACCTCCCGAGAGCCTAGACTGGAAATACTTTCAAGGCTCGCTGCCAGGGCTATCGGTGATAACACCGCACTGTGTGCCAGCGACTTTATTGAAGCACAATGGCGTGCCGAGCCTTCGCTTTACCGTTGCTGACACATCAGTGGACTCAAAAGACCGTGCCAACTAAGGAGCGATGCCCTGACCACAGCCTTTGTACTGTTCCCCGCCGATTGTCAGAGTGACTCGAGCGGGATACGGCTGGCCTTTCATGTCATCAAAACAGGCTCCCGACTCAATGCGTACGCGGAAAAACTCCTCTGCGTTGGCATTTTCAATCACCACTCTGCCCGCCTCATTGTCCATGACGCTTACCATATAGGGCATGGTTTGCGTCTCGCTGCCGTAGTTCGTTGTCCAAGTCATCACCGGAGCATCATGAGCTAGCTCAATCGACCAGCCCGGCTCATTGCCACGCCCTAGAAACATCACGCCAGGATGGTCAGCGCGGGTTGCTGCGGCTCGGCGCTGCCCCTGTTGGCATTGCAACTGACCACGCGGTGTTTCAACCTGCGCTTGATCGCCACGATTCCAGAAGCTGATCTCACCATCTTGATAGCGCGCACCACTTGCCACAATCGCTTCCGGTAAACGCCAGGCACCATGTAGTGACCAAAGACGCAGGTTATCGTCGTTCACCGCGGTGACCAAGTTCTGGTTTGCGGGCTGACACTCCCAAGCGTCAAAATGGGCCGCGCTGCCTGGAAATAGCGTAGCGGGCAGTAGCGGTGCACTGCTGTGTACGGTTGTTTTGGACACTCCAGCAGCAGAATTAGCAGGCGTTGTCCCAGTACTTGCACAGCCCGTCAATGCAAACGTGGCCGTTAGCGCAATCAAACCGGTTAACCGATTAGGTGAGTAAGTCATGCATTCTGCTCCCTGTTGTCATCACTGTTGTTACCGTTACCGCTATCACTATCGTTACTGCTATCGATGTTATGCCTTTGATCATCATAGGCACCGTCAATGGCGTCTAGTTAACGCTCGGCGTCGCTCTTCTTAATAAATAAATTTCACTTCAGCTAGCGACGCTTAAATGCTTTTAAGTCCTGCGGGTCAAAACTGTCAACCTGGGCTGGCAGCCCCAGCTCTTCGCGCTTTAACTTTATCTGCATTTTTTCAGCTAGGCGTTCAGAATCATCATCGGTAGTACGGCCGTTAAGTTCAGCGAGCTGCGTCATGCCTTGATGGTAAAATGTCACAATATCCAGCGCTACACGATTATCTTCCTCCACGCCGCGGCGCAGTGGCTGCAGGTAGCCACTAATCTGAGAAAGGTGGTGTTTGAGCTGCCATACATAGCGCATTTCAGTCATCCATGGGCGATCCTTAAGCACCGCAAACAGTACGCTGGTGGCCAACAAGCCAAGGAAGACCCCCAGCCCATTGAGCCATAAGGTGCTGCCAAAAGCGGAAGTTAACAGCATCGAGAACAGTAACCCGAAGACAATTAATTGCCCTGCCATGGCAATACTGATCATTCGCGCCTTGCGCTGGTAACTACTGGGATTATGCTGCTCAAGGGTGAAAACCATGGCCAACCTCATCATAAAAAGTAGTCTCTTATGATACGGGGCTGGCCAGGGCAAACAAGAGATTATCCAGCTGCGGGAAGATGACTGGGTTAACTCATTCGCTCAGCAGCGGTTTTTAGCAATCGTTCCGTGGTTTCCCAACTCACACAGGCATCGGTCACCGATACGCCGTAGCGCATCGCGTTAGGCGACAGCGCTTGCTTACCTTCAAACAGGTGACTTTCGAGCATTAGCGCCACCAAGTTGGCATCGCCTGCCTTGCGCTGTGCCAACACGTCGAGCAGCACTTCGCTTTGGCGTCGGTGATCTTTTCGCGCATTGGCGTGACTGCAGTCCACCATTAAGCGAGGGTTCTGTCCGGCGTCTCGTAGGGTATTCACCGCTGCTCGCACATGATGCGCCTGGTAGTTTGGCTCGCCATGACCACCTCGTAACACCACATGCGTATTGGGGTTACCAGCCGTTTCCTGCATGACCGGGCGTCCTTCATTATCCATGGCGAAACGCTGGTGGGAATGAGCCGCTGCCTGCATGGCATCAATGGCAACCTGAACGTCGCCGCTCGTCGCATTTTTGAACCCCACTGCGGCCGCAAGATCACTTGCCAGCTCTCGGTGTAACTGCGACTCAGTGGTACGAGCACCAATGGCGACCCAGCTCAGCAGGTCATCTAAGTAGGGGGCTAGCATTGGCTGTAAAAGCTCTGTGGCCACCGGCAGCCCCCGCGAAGCAACCGCGTGCATAAGCTCACGAGAAAGGGTGATGCCTTTTGACATATCACCACTACCATCTAGCCCAGGGTCGTATGCCAACCCCTTCCAGCCAACGGTGGTGCGCGGCTTTTCTACGTAAACACGCATGACCGGTAATAGTTGCTCGCTAACTTCTTCGCTTAGCGCAGCCAACCGATCGGCATACTCTAACGCTGCTTCTGGATCGTGGACGGAACAGGGGCCAACAACCACTAATAAGCGCTTATCTTGACCATTCAGGATACGCTGAACCGCTTGGCGCTGGTGGGCAATTTGCTCACCCAGTTGGCTATTGATAGCGACACTGCGGCGTAGCTCTGCCGGCAAAGGCAATGGCTGCGATGAGCTTGAGGGGCCATTCGTTAATGACGCTAGGTTTGACAAGGTTGTGCAAGCAGGGCTGACATGGGCATTCATAACTTAACTCTCCGGAAGCGTGTGACATCGTGATAACAACAACTTGCCACCCAGGCTTGCACGGTCGGAGGTGGCAGCTTGCACCGACCGCGCGTCGCTAAATCGCCAGCCATAGCCATAACCGATATAGTTGGCAATATTGGCGAGCAGATTAGCGAGAGAGTTTGCGCGGTACATCATGATGCAGCTCCTTGATGAAATGTCTGTGAAACCCGAATAGTTAAACTAAATAAACCGTTAAAACGAAAGAAGCCTCGGTTGGGCTACCAACCGAGGCTTCTTTGCATGCGGCAGGCAACCTAGTCGGTGTGCCTGATGACGCGACGCTACTGGTCGGCCAGGGGCACACCGTGGCTAAACCAATAGGCAGCATAAAAGAATGCAGCAACGCACGCACAAGCACTAGCCGCCGATACCGGCCTTGCTTGTGTGTGGCATGTGCATTGTACTGTGTGCATGGCTACATCCTAATTTACAAGTCTAATTCACGTTGCTCATCGAGAACGATGACATCTGAGTGTTCAATCCTGCCTGCATAGGAACAAAATGGCAACCATCAACCGCCAAACGCTTGTACCCAACCAATCGTTGCGGGCAGTGCACTCATGCTAACCAGGACCACAACACCGAGCACAATAGAAAGTAAACCTGATTCGTCTTTGAAGTTGTCGTCATGGTGGGCCATGAAAGCCTCCTTTTTTATCGGTATCGGTTATCGGCACATGCCGTGCGTCAGTTATCGGCCAATCATTTTAGTGAGGGCGAGGAGCGTAGGCAAATACATCCGAGAACATTCTCTCACTACTGATGTTTTTTCGCTCGAACACATCAACACAGGCATAAACCATCCCCGGCGAGCCTGATAGGAAGATATCACAATCGCTGAGCGTCAACTGAGCCCTTGCAAGTTCGCTCTCAAGGGCACTTTCCAGCACTAGGTCAATGCGTCCTTGATGGTGTGATATTCGTTCACCAACCGCCAGCGGCTCGGTAAGCGGAAACTCTGTTACGGCTTGAAAAGCAACATTGGCATACTGTTGTGCCCATTCGCAGGCCAAATCTTCGGCATACAGATCGCGGTGCTCGCGGTTTGCCCACCATAGTGAAATAGGCCGAGCGGGCTGCTGCCGCAGCGTCGCTTCTACAATGGCTTTCATCTGTGCAAAACCGGTGCCTGCCGCGACCAGCAGTAGCGGGCGCTCGCTTTCAGCGTCCAGCACACAGTCACCACTGGGTAAGCGTACGGTCAATTGGTTGGCCACCTGCAACAACTCTCTCAAGCGAGCTGAGTTATCCCGTTCAGGCCAGTGCTGAATATGCAATTCGATAATGCCATCGCCACGTTCAGCGCTGGCAATTGAAAACGGCACCCAGGTGTTATCGTCTAGTTTCAGCTCTAAATACTGGCCAGGCGCATGCTGCATGGCTTCTGGCCGCCCTTCCAGGGTCACCCCAAAGACGTCGGGATTTAAATCCTCAACGGCGGTTACCTGGCAGGTTAACGTCTTGCAAGTTGACGTGCTTGCGCTCATGAAAGCCTCTTTATGAAGAATCGTCCGACCTGCGCCACTGGGTTAGCCGTGGCGAGGTGTGGGTAACGGGATATCAATGCCCAGCTCGTCCCAACGCTCGTCAACGCGGGTCTTTATCGAATCGTCCATCACGATGGGAGTCCCCCACTCTCGATCCGTTTCTCCTGGCCATTTATTGGTGGCGTCGAGCCCCATTTTAGAACCCAACCCGGACACTGGAGACGCAAAGTCGAGGTAATCAATGGGGGTATTTTCCACCATCACGGTATCCCTCGCTGGGTCCATACGCGTGGTAATTGCCCACATCACGTCTTCCCAGTTACGCGCGTCGACATCGTCATCCAGTACAATGACAAACTTGGTGTACATAAACTGACGCAGAAAGCTCCAAACCCCCATCATGACGCGCTTGGCGTGACCTGGGTACTGCTTTTTCATGGTCACGACGGCCATCCGATAGGAGCACCCTTCCGGCGGCAGGTAGAAGTCAACAATCTCCGGGAACTGCTTACACAGGATCGGCACAAATACCTCGTTAAGCGCGACGCCTAGAATAGCTGGCTCATCGGGTGGGCGGCCGGTATACGTGGAGTGGTATATCGCGTCCCGTCGCATGGTCATCCGCGTGACGGTAAAAACGGGGAAGTGATCGACTTCGTTGTAATAACCGGTGTGATCGCCAAATGGCCCTTCCGCTGCCATATCGTCGGGGTAAATAAACCCTTCAAGAATGATTTCTGCAGACGCAGGCACTTCCAGGTCAGCATGTCCGCACTTGACAAGCTCTGTGCGTGAACCGCGCAGAAGCCCAGCGAACGCATACTCGGAGAGAGAGTCGGGTACCGGTGTGACGGCGCCTAAAATTGTTGCAGGATCAGCCCCCAGCGCCACCGCCACAGGAAATGGCTCACCGGGATGCGCTTTTTGAAACTCAAGAAAATCCAGCGCACCGCCCCGATGGGAGAGCCAACGCATAATCAGGCGGTTTTTAGCAATTTTCTGTTGGCGGTAAATACCGAGGTTTTGACGCTTTTTATGCGGGCCTTTGGTAATCACCAATGGCCAAGTCACTAGCGGCGCCGCATCGCCAGGCCAGCAGTGCTGGATCGGCAAACGATCCAAGTCAACCTCATCGCCTTCAAACGATAGCGCTTGTACCGGAGCCCGCTTAACGATTTTTGGCCCCATACTTAGCACTTGCTTGAAAATCGGCAGCTTGTCCCAGGCGTCTTTTAACCCTTTAGGCGGATCGGGCTCTTTTAGAAACGCCAGTAGCTTACCCACTTCGCGCAGCGCCTCTACCGAATCCTGCCCCATGCCCAGCGCAACCCGTTTAGGCGTACCAAACAGGTTGCCCAGCAGCGGCATGTCGTGCCCCTTCACATTCTCAAACAACAGTGCGGGGCCACCAGCACGTAATGTCCGGTCGCAAATTTCGGTAATTTCCAGATAAGGATCAACTTCTGCTTTAATTCGCTTAAGTTCACCCTGCGCTTCAAGTGCCGCAATAAAATCGCGCAAGTCGTGGTACTTCAAGGCACTCTCCCCAAGGCACTTCCCCGGCTGTCAGACATTTATCGCTAGTGCTTGGCTGTAATGCAGCGCCTAGCGGCGCTTCATCGCTTCAAAGAACTCCAGATTCGTCTTGGTATCCTTCAGACGATCAATCAGGAACTCTGTAGCAGCCGTGTCTTCCATCGGGTTGAGCAGCTTGCGAAGAATCCACATGCGCTGCATTTCATCTTCTGACGCCAGTAGGTCTTCACGACGGGTACCGCTGCGACGGATATTGATCGCGGGGAACACGCGTTTCTCAGCCAGCTTGCGGTCAAGGTGCGCTTCCATGTTGCCGGTGCCCTTGAACTCTTCGAAAATGACTTCGTCCATTTTCGAACCGGTATCGACCAGTGCAGTGGCAATAATCGTCAGGCTACCGCCCTCTTCGATATTACGCGCGGCACCGAAGAAACGTTTTGGCTTCTCAAGAGCGTGGGCATCCACACCACCGGTTAGCACTTTGCCAGAGCTGGGCACCACGGTGTTATAGGCACGCGCCAAACGGGTGATGGAGTCGAGCAGAATCACCACGTCCTTCTTGTGCTCTACCAAACGCTTGGCTTTTTCGATCACCATTTCCGCAACCTGCACGTGGCGGGCGGGCGGTTCATCGAAGGTAGAGGCAACCACTTCGCCACGCACGGTGCGTGACATTTCGGTCACTTCCTCAGGACGCTCATCGATCAGCAATACAATCAGATGGCACTCAGGATTGTTGCGCGTAATGGACGTCGCGATGTTCTGTAGCATCAGTGTCTTACCCGCTTTAGGCGGTGACACCAACAGACCACGCTGACCTTTACCAATCGGCGCAGTCAGATCAATGATGCGCGCGGTAAGATCTTCGGTAGAGCCATTACCAATCTCCATGCGCAGCCGGTCGTCTGGGAACAGCGGCGTTAAGTTCTCAAAGAGAATCTTATGCTTGGCATTTTCCGGACGATCAAAGTTGATCTGGCTAACTTTGAGCAGGGCAAAGTAGCGCTCACCTTCTTTAGGCGGGCGGATTTTGCCGGAAATGGAGTCGCCTTTACGCAGATTGAAACGACGGATCTGAGACGGCGATACGTAGATATCATCCGGTCCAGCGAGGTACGAGCTGTCAGCGCTACGCAGGAAGCCGAAGCCATCCTGAAGGATTTCCAGCACACCATCGCCATAAATATCCTCTCCACTTTTAGCATGCTTTTTGAGGATGGCGAAAATGATGTCCTGCTTGCGCGAACGGGCTAAGTTGTCGATACCCATCTCGCGGGCGATATCGAGCAGCTCGGGAACGGTTTTTTGCTTGAGTTCAGTGAGATTCATCGGTGTGTTAGAAAGTTGCTCATGAAAGCTGGGCGACAAGCGCCGGGAATAAGACAGGAGGCGTGACCTAAAAGTAGGGCTAAGCGCCGAGTGATGCGTTCAGAACCCCATCTAGGCACACGCTCAGATACTGAAAGCTAGGCAGTCTTGAAGTAAATGCCAATAAAGGAGTAACGGCATCAACGACTGCTTAACGTGAGGGTGCTAATAAACTAGTTAATCTGATCGGCACAGAAAATGCTGTTTCAGCGGGTTATCTGACGACTTGGACATCTGGCTGATGCCATTGGATACGTACTGCTCGGAATACCCGAGTAATACGCCTGTTTAATAGGCAAACAAGTTAACTCGGATCAAGCCAGTAGTTCGATGGTAGTCAAGGCCCGCGATAAACGCAAGTCTTTGACAATTGACAATACTAATAAGGCACCGCAACCTTGGCATAGCCACTAGGAAGGAACGCCCATGCCCAAGGAAATTTCACTCCCTCTCACCGCGCCGTCGGCTGAACTGGATAACACTGAACCGCAGCGCTTAGCCGCCATCGACCTGGGTTCTAACAGCTTCCACCTGCTGGTCGCTAACTATCAAAACGAGCGCCTTCAAGTCGTTGCCAGGATGGGTGAAAAGGTTCAGTTAGCCGCTGGGCTAGACGAGAACGGCTATTTAAACGAGGCAGCCATGCAGCGCGCGTTGGACTGTCTAGGCCGTTTTGCACCCTTTCTCAACGACATTGAGGATGCCAATCTGCGCATTGTCGGTACGAATGCGTTGCGCGATGCCTATAACAGCCAAGCGTTTATCGAGCGTGCCGAAGCGCAGCTTGGCCACGCTATCGAAATTATTGCTGGCCGCGAAGAGGCCCGGCTTATTTATTTAGGCGCCGCCCACGCGCTAGCCGAAAATGGCCGCCGCTTAATTGTTGATATCGGCGGCGGGTCGACGGAATTTATCATTGGCGAAGCCTTCGAGCCCAAAGCACTTGAGAGCTTACGCATGGGCTGCGTCACCTTCAGCAGCCGCTTTTTTCCTGATGGCGAAATTAGTGAAAAGCGTATGCGTCGTGCTGAGCTGTCTGCCCTGTCAGAACTGGCCAACATTCAGCGTCCCTACCTACGCCTTGGCTGGGATGACCCCGTGGGCTCTAGCGGAACGATAAAGGCTGCCGCGAGCGTGTTATATGCTTACGGCGATTCGCCCCAAGAAGGTGTTATCACCCGCAGTGGGTTGAAAAAGCTGCGTGAACGCCTACTAAAATGCAAACAGCTGGAGAAAGTTGAGCTAGATGGTCTAAAACCTGACCGAGCAAAAGTCTTTCCGGCAGGTATCGCCATTTTAAACGCTATTTTTGAAGCCTTTAATCTTTCCCAAATGCGCTTTGCAGACGGCGCCCTGCGCGAAGGAGTGCTTTATGACATGGCGGGACGGAATAGTGCGGAAGATACCCGTTCTAAAAGCCTAGATGCATTGAAGCGGATTTATGATGTTGACTCTCGGCAGGCAGAAAATGTCGCCGACACGGCCCTTCGCTTATTCAATAAAGTAAAAAAAGCCTGGGGGCTAACCCAAGAGCAAGGCCATTATCTTGTCTGGGCAAGTCATGTACATGAAATTGGCTTGGCTATCTCTCATAGTCAATTCCATCGCCACGGCGCCTATTTGCTAGAGCATTCCGACCTGGCTGGCTTTTCACGCCCTGAGCAGCGTCTACTGGCGTTTTTAGTGCGCGCCCATCGACGCAAGTTTCCGACGAAAGAGTGGCAGGCGCTGCCCGCCTCTCACCAGGAAGGCTGTGCCAAACTTGCTCGCCTGCTGCGCCTTGCCGTGCTTATTAATCACTCCCGGTCTGAAAATCCCCCGCCGCTACCAGAGATTAACGCAGAGGGTGAAGCGCTGCTGATGACGCTACCAGCCAGCGACGAACCGACGCTGTTAAGTACCGATATGGAGCAGGAACAGGCCTATATGACAGCGGCTGGATTTACGTTTTCGGTTGCGTAGAGGTAGCGGCAAGAGCAACGCCTTCAGCCTGCCACAATACGTTGGCAGGCGGCTGGATAACGCCCAGGCATGACTCACCTTCCATTACTACAATCAAACGCTCACGTTCCCAGGGCGGCACTCCCCGCTCTTGGAGCAAGCGTTTAACGTCACGCCGTCCACGCTCTTTTAACGCCACCACTTCGCCACCACGTCGCCAACGCAACGTTACGCGGCGCGGCGGTGCCAGCGATACTTCCAGCACGCCCAAAGGGGTTAGTTGCCCTGGCGCGCCTTCCCACTCGACTTCCCATTCAGGCAGTGGCTTAAGCGGTGCCATGAGATAGAGACGGCGTTGCCAAATCCGTGCGTCTACTCCTGGCCATTCAACCTTCACCTGGGCGTCGTTCACTGCGCCTAACTGCGCTAGCAGGCTTTCGAGGCGTTTTTGCGGAGGGGTTGGGAGCGCTAGCTGCTTACAAAGCGTACGCACCAGCAGCCGCTGGCGAGGTAAGGAGCGTTGACTAAGCAGCGTAGCATCCATGCAGTGTTCTCCGCGCATCAGCGTTGCCAGCTCTTCCTCGGCATAGGCCGCCAATAGCTGGTCTGCCTCACCGGCATGCTGGGCGCTATTGGCAAGGGCTCGTGCAGCGCCAGGCCAACGTAGTTGTAGTGCTGGCATCACCTGATGGCGTAAGCGATTGCGATCAAACGCGATGTCTCGGTTTGTCGGGTCTTCGCACCAGCTGATTGATAATCCATGCGCCGCATCAGCCAACGTCTGTCTGCTGACACTCAACCAGGGCCGCAGCAGAGTGAGCCCCTGCCACTCGCGGCGAAAAGGCATACCCGCCAAGCCACGCACACCACTGCCACGCAACGCGGCCAGCAGTAGCGTCTCTGCTTGGTCATCTTGGTGCTGGGCTAGCCATAGCGTATCGCCAGTGGGAATATGCGCCATAAACGCTTGGTAGCGCGCTCGCCGCGCCGCCCCCTCGATACCCTCGCCCTGAGCGTCCACAGCCACGTTGGCCGTCACTAGTGATACACCAAGCGTATCGCACAGCGTTTGACAATGCGCTTCAAAGGCGCTGGCTGCCGCCTGTAGACCATGGTTAATATGCATCGCCCGCAGCGGACGACGTGCGTCCCGGCAAACCTGAGCGGCCAACGTTAGCAGCAGCGAAGAGTCTAGCCCACCGGAAAGCGCTACCCAAATAGTACGCCCCGGCGGGGTCTCCGCCAGGGCGTCATTCAGTAAACGTAACAGCGGCTTAGGCGGCTGGGGCGCCATAGCTCATCAACCGTTTATAGCGGCGCTCTAGTAGCGCATCGCTATCAAAGCTTTGCAGGCGTTCCAGACTATTAGCCAAAGCCTCTTTAACGCGCTCAGCCGTCGTCAGTGGATGGCGATGAGCACCACCCAGCGGCTCTTTAATTAGCTCATCAACAAAGCCAAGCTCTTTGAGGCGCTCAGCAGTGATCCCCATGGCTTGAGCGGCATCAGATGCTTTTTCAGCGCTCTTCCAAAGAATAGACGCACAGCCTTCTGGAGAAATAACCGAATAGGTAGAGTACTGCAGCATATGCAGCTCGTCGCACACACCAATCGCCAGCGCGCCACCAGAACCACCTTCCCCCACTACGGTGGAGATAATCGGTGTTTTCAGGCGTGACATTACCGCCAAATTATACGCAATGGCTTCCGATTGCCCGCGCTCTTCTGCATCGATCCCTGGGTAAGCCCCAGGCGTATCGATAAAGGTTAGGATGGGCATTTTAAAGCGTTCAGCCATTTCCATTAGGCGGCAGGCTTTACGGTAGCCTTCCGGGCGCGGCATGCCAAAGTTGCGACGTACTTTCTCTTTAACATCGCGTCCTTTTTGATGCCCAATGACCATCACCGGCTGATCATTCAAACGCGCAACGCCTCCGACAAGGGCTGCATCATCGGCAAAATTGCGGTCGCCGTGAAGCTCATCAAAGTCAGTAAAAATATGCTCAAGATAATCCAGCGTATAAGGGCGCTGCGGATGGCGAGATATTTGGGAAACCTGCCAGGGGGTTAAATCTTTGAAGATCGATTCGGTTAACTTACGGCTTTTTTCTTCCAGCCGAGATATCTCATCGGAGAGATTAACCTGGCTATCGGAGCTGACCAAACGCAGCTCCTCAATTTTTGCCTGAAGCTCGGCAATGGGCTGTTCAAAATCGAGATAGTTAGGATTCATCGGCTCTGCCTGTAAGCTGCCTATAAAAAAAGAAGCCTTGTCGAAACGGGCATGTATGGGGGCATTATCGCACCCTGAACCTGCCACGCAAGGCAGTACCCTTTCAATTAGCGTGCTGCACCGCCATTTAGCACTCAATTTGACGGTGGCACGCGCATGTTTATAGCGTTTGTTAGCGGTAGCGTAGCTGAACGCCAACCTGCCCCTGCACATCACGAAGGGCCAACAACAAGTCGTCGCTGGGAGCTACTTTCCATTCATCGGCCAGCGCCAGCCAGCCAACCGCTGCTGAGTGGCGATACTGCAGCCGCACCGGCAACCCGCCGGTATCGCGGTATGGCGTAAGACTCTCACGCAGGCTATCGACTAAACGCCCGTTGATCTGTTCAGCATCCAATGCAAGTTCTACCGCTTCGCCATAGCGAATCCGTGCGGTCACCATCGGCGTAACGTCTTTACCCCGCAAACGCAAACCGCCGGAGAAGTCATCGTTGGATACTTCGCCTTCAACGATAATCACTTGGTCAGATTCGATTTGGCCCCGCAGTTGCTCAAATAGTTCGCCAAACAGGGAAGCTTCGATACGCCCGGTGCGATCATCCAGCGTGATAAACGCCATGGTATCGCCACGCTTGGACTTCATAGTGCGCATGGCTACCACTAAGCCAGCCACCCGCTGCGGCTCACGAGAGGCCTTCAAATCACTAATGCGAGTAGAGACAAAGCGCTTTAGCTCACGCTCATATTCATCAATGGGATGGCCGGTCAGATAGAGACCCAGCGTATCTTTTTCACCAGAAAGGCGCTCACGATCTGTCCATTCACGGGCGCTCTGATACTCAGCGTAAGGGTCCGTTTCTTCCTCTTCCGCAGTAAACGCATCGCCAAACATATCCAGCATACCCAGATTTTGGTTGGCATGGTTTTGAGCAGCCGCTTTCAAGGCGTCTTCCATCGCGGCGGAAAGCACCGCCCGGTTAGGGCCAAGATTATCCAGTGCGCCAGAGCGAATCAGCGCTTCCAGCGTTCGCTTGTTCATCCGTTTTGGATCAAGGCGGCGACAAAAATCGAACAGATCTTTAAATGGACCATCGGTGCTACGGGCTTCAACAATCGCACCAATTGGGCCTTCACCGACACCGCGAATGGCACCCAGGCCGTAAACCACGCGCCCTTCCGTATCAACGGTGAACTTGTAGCCACCGACATTAACATCCGGCGGTGTGACGGTAAGCTTGAGGTGGCGGCACTCCTCAATTAGCGGCACTACCTTGTCCAGGTTATCCATTTCCGTTGACATAACGGCGGCCATAAACGGGCCAGGATAGTGCGCTTTCAACCAGGCGGTTTGATAAGACACCAAGGCGTAAGCGGCAGAGTGCGATTTGTTAAAACCATAACCGGCGAATTTCTCAACAAGATCAAAGATATTGCCAGCAAGGTCTTTATCGATACCGTTGGCGGCACAGCCTTCCATAAAGCCTGAACGCTGCTTGGCCATCTCTTCGGGCTTTTTCTTACCCATGGCGCGGCGCAGCATGTCTGCCTGCCCCAGTGAATAGCCGGCCATTACCTGAGCAATCTGCATGACCTGCTCTTGGTACAAAATAATGCCGTATGTCGGGCTGAGTACCGGCTTTAACAGGTCATGCTGATAATCTGGGTGGGGGTAAGAGACTTCGGCACGGCCGTGCTTACGATTGATAAAGTCATCAACCATGCCGGACTGCAGCGGGCCTGGGCGGAATAGCGCCACCAGAGCGATCATATCGTCGAGGGAGTCTGGCAGCAGGCGCTTAATCAGCTCCTTCATACCACGAGATTCCAACTGGAAAACGGCGGTGGTTTCCGCGCGTTTAAGCATCTCAAACGTTTTGCTGTCGTCCAGCGGGATAGCGTCGATGTTAAGTGGCGCTTGACCGTTTACCCCCCGCACTTTATCGACCATTTCCAGCGCCCAGTCGATAATCGTCAGCGTCCGCAAGCCCAAAAAGTCGAACTTTACTAGCCCAGCGTCTTCGATGTCGTTTTTATCGAACTGCACCACCAGGCCAGAGCCATCTTCATCGCACAGCAGCGGCGAGAAATCGGTCAGTTTGGTGGGCGCAATGACGACGCCCCCCGCGTGCTTACCGGTACCCCGGGTGGTGCCCTCTAGCTTGAGGGCCATTTCCCAGATCTCTTCGGCTTCGTCGTCGTTGCCGATAAACTCTTTCAGTGCCGGTTCTTGCTCTATCGCTTTGGCAAGCGTCATACCCACTTCAAAGGGGATCAGCTTAGAGAGCTTATCGCCTAAGGAGTAAGGCCGCCCCTGAGCGCGCGCCACGTCGCGCACCACCGCTTTTGCAGCCATGGTGCCAAAGGTGACAATCTGAGATACCGCATTGCGGCCGTAACGATTAGCTACATATTCAATCACTTTGTCGCGCTTTTCCATGCAAAAGTCGACGTCAAAGTCGGGCATGGAGACACGCTCAGGATTAAGAAAGCGTTCGAACAGCAGATCGTAGCCAATGGGATCAAGATCGGTAATTTTTTGCGCGTAAGCCACTAATGAGCCCGCACCGGAACCACGCCCTGGGCCGACTGGCACGTTGTTATCCTTGGCCCACTGGATAAAGTCCATCACGATCAGGAAGTAACCAGGAAACCCCATCTGGATAATAACGTTCAGCTCAAACTCAAGCCTGTCACGGTAACGTTGATCAATCTCGCGATATGAATCGCTATCGCGGGGGTACTGTTCAACAGGGAACAGAAAATCTAACCGTTCAGTGAGGCCGTCATGGGAGACTTTGCGGAAAAACTCATCCTGCGTCATCCCTTCGGGAATTTCGAACTCAGGTAGGAAAATTTCGCCCAACCGTACATCAACGCTACACCGCTCGGCGATCATAACGCTGTTCTCAAGCGCCTCAGGAATATCAGCAAACAGTGCTGCCATCTCCTCAGGACTTTTTAGGTACTGCTCTTCGGTGTAGCGTCGTTCACGGCGCGGATCATCCAAGGCCTTGCCTTCACCGATGGCAACGCGGGTTTCGTGCGCCCAAAAGTCCTCCCGCTCTAAAAAGCGCACGTCATTGGTCGCTACCACTGGGGTATTCGACTCAATCGCAAGCTTCACACTCGCGTGAACGCAGTCTTCTTCAAGTGGCCGCCCGGTACGGATTAACTCCAAATAAAAACGGTCTGGAAAGGCGCGCTGCCACTCTTCCAACAGCTCTCGGGCTTCGCGCTCATGATCAGACAGCAAGTGACGACCTATCTCGCCTTCACGCCCGCCTGATAGCGCAATCAGTCCTTCGCTTTGCGCTAGCACCCACTGTTTGTCCAGAATGGCTCGCCCTTGGCGCTGGCCATCGGTCCACCCTTTAGAAATCAATTCAGTGAGATTGCGGTAACCCACATCGTTCATCGCCAGCAGCGTAATGCGATACGGATGGGCCTCATCATGGGGGTTGTACAACCATAAGTCGCTACCGATGATGGGCTTCAGGCCAGCGCCCTGCGCCGCTTTGTAGAACTTAACCAAACCAAACAAGTTAGCTTCATCGGTTAAGGCCAGAGCCGGCATCCCGCGCTCAGCGGTGGTACTGACCAGTGACTTGAGTTTTACCAAGCCATCAACCAGGGAGTATTCACTGTGCAAACGTAGATGAACAAACGGAACCGTCATGGGACTCTCAGCAACAAAGCTAGATAAATAGAAAATGCTTACAGCAGCGCTAACTGACGCTGAACCGGCGCAAAGCTCCGGCGGTGTTCGGCAAGCGGCCCGTGGGCAGACAGTGCCGCTAAATGTTCTTTCGTTGGATAACCTTTATGGCGGGCAAAGCCATAATCAGGATAGCGCAGATCAAGCTCAGCCATCTGAGCATCTCTGGCCACCTTGGCTAAAATTGACGCAGCGGCGATCGCAGGATGACGGGCATCGCCTTTTACCACCGCTTGCCCAGGAAGCTCGTGCCCAGGCAACCGATTACCATCGACCAATAAATATTCAGCCGCGGGTGTTAAAGCATCAATGGCACGCCGCATAGCAAGATGAGTGGCATGGTAGATATTTAGCTGATCAACCTCAGCAGCACTGGCCTCGGCCACAGCAAACGCTAACGCACGTTCGCGAATCAGCACATCCAGCGCTTCGCGTTTTTTAGCAGTGAGCTTTTTTGAATCCGTCAGCCCCTCAATAGGGCGACTAAGATCAAGAATCACCGCCGATGCCACAACACTGCCAATCAGAGGCCCACGCCCAACTTCGTCAACGCCCGCTAAGAAGTCACCACGATAGTCGATCACTAAGGGGGGATAATCAGTCGGCTTAACGGCCATGATGACCCTCTTCGTAGGAAACTATTTCGTCGCTAGCCAATGGCTGGCCCGCCGCCAGAGAGGTAATTGCTTGTGCCGCTCGTTGGCTGGCATTGCGCTGTAACGCACGATGCATATCGGCAAAGCGTGCCTCCAGGGCGTTACGTGCTTGGGCATTATTAAGCATTTCGTCGAGCCGATCAGCGATCGTTTCTGGTGAGGCGGCGTCCTGGATCAGCTCGGGCACAACGCCCTCTTGAGCAATCAAATTGGGTAGTGAAATCCATGCTGTTTTCACCAAGCGCTTTGCCAGCCAATGAGTTATCGGCGCCATTTTATAAGCCACCAGCATTGACCGATGACATAGCATGGCTTCTAGCGCGGCGGTGCCCGAGGCCAGCAACACAGCATCGCTGGCTACCATCGCCTCGCGAGCCTGCCCTTCCAAGAGCATGACACGCTCGCTTAACGTGGGGTAGTTTGCCAGGAGCTGGGTAATTTCTTGATAACGCTGGCGGGTCGCTGCGGGAATGACCACATGCAGTGATTCATTACGCTGACAGAGCAGCTCAGCAGCGCGTAAAAACGTATCACCAAGAAAGCGTATTTCATTACCCCGCGAACCAGGCAGTATTGCCAGAACAGGGGCTTGAGCAGGCAATGCGAGTATCTGGCGAGCCGCTTGGCGATCATTCTCAAGCGGTAATTCATCCGCTAATGGATGACCAACAAAGGCGACCGGCACCTGGTGCTGATGGTAAAAGTCAGCCTCAAACGGCAGTAGCGTCAGCATGCCATCAACCGCCTTGGCGATCTTTTTCACCCGCCCTTGCCGCCATGCCCATACCGAAGGGCTGACATAGTGAGCTGTCTTTAATCCGGCGGCACGCAGCTGTTTTTCAAGACCAATATTGAAGTCAGGCGCGTCAATGCCAATCATAATATCCGGCTGCCAGGCGAGCGCTTCTTCACGCAGAATCCGGCGCACGCGAATGAGCTCTGGCAAGTGCTTGATGACTTCAACAAGCCCCATCACCGATAATGTTTCAAGGGGAAAGCGGCTCGTCAGACCCTGCGCTTCCATGCGAGGCCCGCCCAGCCCACGAAACTCAATGTTGGGGTGGCGCAGCTTCAGCTCGTGCATCAACCCTGCCCCAAGGATATCCCCGGAGAGTTCGCCTGCAACAATGTAGACGCGCTGAAGTGTCATGATGACGGGAGAAGTAGTGGCATTTGAATCCATCGTTGATGTCGGCTAGACATCAATGTCATTAGCGGACGATACCGCGCGTTGACCGCTCAATAGAGTCGGCAAACGTGGTGACTTCGGGCAGGTCGAATCGGCTGCGCATTTCGCTAACCGCCTGCTCGACAGTTAAGCCCTGGCGGTATACCAGTTTGTAGGCACTGCTTAATGCATTGATCGCGTCTCGACTAAAGCCACGGCGCTTCAAGCCAACAAGATTAAGGCCTCGCGCTTCAGCAGGGTTGCCATTGATCATCACATAGGCGGGCGTGTCTTTGGTAATAATCGACCCGCCTCCGGCCATCGCATGTTCACCAAAGTGACAAAACTGGTGAACAGCCGCAAGGCCACCCAAAATAGCGTGATCACCGAGAACAACATGACCTGCCAAAGTGACTTGGTTAGCTAGGATACAGTCGTTGCCAATCACACAGTCATGACCGACATGAACATACGCCATGAATAGGTTACGCGAGCCAATAGTGGTTTCGCCGCGATCCTGCACGGTACCACGGTGGAGAGTAACGCCTTCACGAACAACGTTATCATCCCCCATTACCAAGCGCGTTGGCTCGCCGGCGTATTTTTTGTCTTGGCAGTCTTCTCCTACCGAAGCAAACTGAAAAATTCGCGTACGTTCACCGAGAACGGTAGGCCCTTTAATCACCACATGGGGGCCTATCACAGAGCCAGCGCCAATCGTGACGTCTGGCCCAATAACACTAAACGGGCCAACCTCAACGTCGTCAGCAAGCTGCGCTTTGGGATCAACCAGTGCAGTAGGATGTATCAAGCGACCTTCCTCTCAGCACAAATAATTTCCGCCTCGCAGGCTAATTCACCATCAACCGTGGCACGGCAGGCGAACTTCCAAATACCACGTTTCCCACGGATGACATTGGCTTCCAGGACTAACTGGTCCCCCGGCATAACAGGGCGCTTGAAGCGCACATTATCGCTTCCTACTAGATAGTACACATAGCCGTCAGCGGGCAGCTTATTGACCGTTTTAAAGCCTAAAATACCGCACACCTGAGCCAGCGCCTCTAAGACTAAAACACCTGGCATAATGGGATGGTGCGGGAAATGGCCATTAAAAAACGGTTCATTAATACTGACATTTTTGTACGCAACGATGGATTCACCCACGGTTAATTGCGTTACTCGGTCCACCAGCAAAAACGGGTAGCGATGAGGCAAGTATTCGCGAATTTCGTTAATATCCATAACCATCGTAACGACCTCTAAAATGACAAAAGGCCCGAATCATATCAGGCACGCACCAGCAAAGTTGCTGGTTAAAAAGCAGTGAATTATAACCTGCTGCTATGCAGCCTCAAGCTAGCTGTAGCTATATTGCTGCCAAAACTCTACTTGCTGCGATGGCTTTTCTCTAAACGAGATAAACGCTTGGCTATTTCATCTAGCTGTTTAAATCGCACCGCATTCTTGCGCCATTGGGTATTATTCATGGCACCAGTACCCGATGAATAGACACCTGGTTCATGAATCGAATTGGTCACTAGACTCATCCCCGTTACCTGCACACCGTCACAAATAGAAAGGTGTCCGGACAGTCCAACGCCCCCTCCGAGCATACAGTGCTTACCCACTGTCGTGGAGCCAGCAATGCCAACACATCCCGCTAATGCGCTGTGATCACCAATGATCACGTTATGCGCAATCTGTACCTGGCTATCGATTTTTACATCGTTGCCAATGACAGTGTCTCCCAACGCGCCACGGTCAATGCTTGAGCAGCTACCGACTTCAACATCATCGCCTAGCACAACCCCGCCTAATTGAGCGATTTTGTGCCATCCGGCCCCGTCATGGGCAAAGCCGAAACCATCACCACCGATCACACAGCCGCTTTGCAAAATCACTCGCTTGCCCACAACAACACCGTGGCAAACAGTAACGTTGGCGTGTAGCCGCGTATCGTCGCCAATCACGCTATCGGCACCAATCACACTGCCAGCACCAACAACCACACGCTCACCTAACACGACGCCGGCTTCAATCACCGCATGCGCTTGAACAGACACACCGTTGCCCAACATAGCGTCATCCGCTACAACCGCTGTGGGGTGAATACCAGTCACATCCCGAGCAGGTAACGGATCGAATAGCTGGGAAAGCTTTGCGTAACCTAAATAAGGATTCGCCATCTCTAAACGCGGAACAGGGCAATTCTTGCCATGCTCAGGATGAAGCAACACTGCCGCTGCTTTTGTGGTTGCTAGATCTTTTAAATACGCACGATTAGCGAGAAATGCGACTTGATCAGGCGCTGCCTCTTTAAGCGTTGCGAGACCCCGAATCGGCTGTTCGGCGTCGCCTTCAAAATCGACGTCCAAGTGACGTGCAATCTGCGCAAGGGTAAGGTGATGAGGAGCGTGCGTCATGGGAGCCCAGAGAAACATGGGTGCGGACTAGCCGCACCAACAGTCCTAAAATTAGTTTAGCGAATCAAAAATCTGTGTGACCTCATTAGTCACATTAGGCAGGTCAGTTGATGAGTGCAACACCCCTTGAGGCTCTACCAGAACATCAATGTTGTGACGCTCTAACACCT
The DNA here is from genome assembly GCF_014897805.1 of Halomonas sp. 3F2F. NCBI lineage: Bacteria > Pseudomonadati > Pseudomonadota > Gammaproteobacteria > Oceanospirillales > Halomonadaceae > Halomonas > Halomonas sp. 3F2F. The sequence continues at coordinate 34,025 of NZ_JABUZE010000132.1, read as the reverse complement.
GCTCTACCGCTTGTTCCAGCTTGGGCTCAGCGCCTTCAAGGAACCGCTGCTCAGACGCTTGCTGCGCTTGGAGCACTTCACGGCGCAGCTGCTCAAAGCGGCTACCCTTCTGCTGAAGTTCAGCAATTAGCGGATCTCGCTGAGACTGAGACATTGTCTCACCTTCACGCTGTAAACGCTCTTGTATGCGTTGAAGCTCTTCTCCTAACGCTTGAGCCTCGCGCTGCTGGTTACCGATTTGGCCTTCCAGTTGGCTCAACGATGACTGAGCCGACTGTGTATTCATCAACGCAGCACGCCAATCAAGCACTGCCACTTCAGCGGCAATGGCGTAGGCGGGAAGCGTCATGGCGCCAAATAGGCACACAGCTGCTGTCAGTTTACGCATCGTGTTAACTCCTTTTTATTAGGTAGGTACCAACGTATCCCACCATGTTAGAACGTTTGGCCCAGCGAGAACTGGAAGAACTGGGTATCGTCACCGCTTTTATCGCTTAACGGTTCTGCAACGCTGAAGGTCAACGGGCCTACCGGCGTTAGCCACGAAAGGCCGATACCAACGCTGTAACGCAAGTCACCCAGGTCGACTCCAGAACTACATTGCTGGCGCCCAATATCTGCTTCCTGCACATCATAGCAAGAACTCAAGAAGGTATTACCCGCGTCGAGGAAGAGCGACGGTTGAATCGCACGCTGGTCTTCCACAAAGGGCATTGGGAAGAGCACTTCTGCCGACCCTTCTACCAAGATATTACCGCCCAACGTACGGTCACGTCCGCCATCTCGAGTCGGTGTTGTACGCTGTCCCAGGGTATTCGATGTAAAACCACGCACTGAACCTAAGCCACCCGCATAAAAGTTCTCATAGAACGGATAAGGATCATTGCTACCCAGCGTGTCGGCATAGCCTAGATTACCGGTAAACTTCAACGCCCAAGTCTGGTCATCGTTGATCGGGAACAGCTGCTGGGCACGAGCACGCAGCTTGTAGTATTCCGCATCACTACCAGGGACACCTGTTTCTAGCGAGACACGCTGATAGTTACCCGCTGTTGGCATAATGCCACGGTTCAAGTTATTACGTGTCCAGCTTGCCGTTAGCTTCAGGCTTTGTGCGTCATCGCCTTGATCTTCGACGTAACGAATGATTTCTGAGGCAGAGTCGTCATAGGTTTTAATCGTGAGTTCTTCAATACTGGCGCCAAAGTTCAGACGGGAAAGCTCGCTGATGGGGTAACCGAAGTTAATACCAGCACCGTAAGCATCGGTGGAGAACGTCGAAATATCGGAGTCGCCGTAATCCGTTTCCCGATAAAACAGGTTATAACCGCGCGAAATACCATCCAGTGTCCAGTAGGGATCCGTAAATGCAAAGTTAACGCTGGTAAACGTATCACTACGTTGCGCACCTACGTTGACGCGGTTACCGGTACCTAGGAAGTTATTTTGCGCCAAACCGACACCATAAATTACCCCTGCACTTTGCGAGAAGCCGACACTGGCAGATACCGAGCCAGACGGTTGCTCTTCGACGTTATACGTTACGTCTAGCAAGTCGGGCTGCCCCGGAACCGGTTGCGTATCAACCTCTACCTGGCTGAAAAAGCCAAGACGCTCCAAGCGTTGACGCGACTGAGTAATCGACTCAGTCGAGGCAGGCGCCCCCTCTAACTGGATCATTTCTCGACGCAATACTTCGTCTTGCGTTGTGGTATTGCCGTAAAACTCAATACGACGTACATAAGTTCGCTGACCAGGGTTGACCGCGATCACTAAATCAACCGTTTCACCATCACCGGCCATTTCAGGGATACCTTGAACTTCAGCAAACGCAAAGCCTTCCGCCCCAAGACGCTGACGAAGCGCCTCGGTAGACGCGTTGAGATCCCCACGAGAGAACGTATCACCACGGTTAATAGTCAGTAGCTCGTTCGCTTCGTTTTCGCTAATTTGCAGGTCACCTGCAAAACGAATGTCGCCTACTTGGAACTGGTTGCCCTCATCAATATTTAACGTGATGAAGATCTCTGACTTTTCAGGACCAATGGAAACCTGTGTTGAGGTGACATCAAAATTGACGTAACCACGATCCAAGTAAAAGGAGCGTAACCGCTCAATGTCCCCTGCCAACGCTTCGCGGGAATACTCATCTTTAGGGAACCAACCAAAAACACGCCCTGGCCGATCATTTAGCTCAAATACGTCGCGCAGCGTGTCATCGTCGAACGCTTCATTGCCCACGATGTTGATCTGGCGGATTTTAGCGACTTCACCTTCGTTAACATTGATATTAACCTGAACACGGCCTTCATCAATTTCGTCAACTTCAACATCGATACCGGCGCTGTAGCGCCCCTGAGCTTGATAAACCCCTTCAAGCTCACGCTGAATCTCTTCCAACGTGGAAAGTTGGAGCACCTGCCCCTCAGAAAGACCTGATTCGCGCAGACCGTTGCGCAGATCCTCATCAGAAATCTGCTGATTCCCTTCGATGTTCAAGCGCGCGATCGTCGGGCGCTCAACCACCTGGATAATCAACACATCTCCTTCGCGCGCGAGGGAAACATCTTCAAACAAACCTGTGGCAAACAAATCTCGCGCAGCGGCAGCAAGCTGCTGTTCGCTAACGCGATCATTGGCATTGACGGGAAACGCATTAAAGACCGAGGCGGCAGATACCCGCTGCAGTCCTTCCACACGAATGTCGGAAACATCAAAGGATTGTGCTTGGGCAGTGCTGGTACCTACCAACAACAATGCCGCCATTCCAAGGGTCTTGATTTTCATGCAGTCAGTTCGCTCGCGTTGGTCTGCCCATCATTCCAGATAGGCACCATATACATTTGTGCAGGCAGATGACAAGGCATCCAGCGCCCTACACGCGTCATTACCACAGGCGCATCAGATCAAAATAGAGAGCCATCAACATTAGGGTGCCTACCATGGCAAGCCCAATACGCAACCCTACTGCTTGCGTTTGCTCAGAGACCGGCCGCCCACGCACGACCTCTATAAAATAATAAAGTAAATGCCCACCATCGAGCACGGGTATTGGCAGTAGATTAAGCACGCCAAGGCTGATAGAAAGATACGCTAGAAAGCCTACGAACGCTTCCATCCCCGCACGAGCAGAGTCACCTGATATCTGCGCGATGGTAATCGGCCCCGAAAGGTTCGACGGTGAAATAAGCCCCACCAGCATCTTACGGATAGCATCTACTGTCAGCAGCGTCATCTCACCTGTACGTGATAACGCTTGACCTACCGCTTCTACAGGCCCGTAACGAATTTCACGTTGAAACTCTTCAGGCCATGTTACCTGCTGCGCTCCGGCACCAATGTACCCAACCTCGACGCCACTCTCCAGCGTATTACGTCCAGGGGTTAAGGAAAGGCTACCCTGCTCATCACCACGCTGGTAACCCACCTCTAAGGTTTGGCCTGCATTCTCACGAATAACCGAGACAAACTGCATCCAGTCGTCAATTGGCTCGCCATCCAGAGACACAATACGATCACCCGCTCGCAGGCCAGCTTGTGCAGCCGCCTGGCCATCAATCACTTGGCCTAGCACTGCGGGTACGTTCGGGCGCCAAGGTGTAATGCCCAAACTCTGCATTGGCTGGGGCGGGTCCTGGCGAACCATGTAGTTGGCAACAGGAAGCTGATAAACCCGAGAGGCATTGGACCCTTCAGGCTGTGCCTCAAGCACCAGGTCGCCATTAAACCCGATCATAGAGACAAGCTTTAAATTAATCTCTTCCCAGGAGCGCATAGCATCTCCCTGGATAGAGGTAATTTCTGCGCCGTGAGAAAGCCCTGCCTCTGCCGCAGGAGAGTTAGGAGCAACATCGCCAACAATAGGAGCAACGGTTGTAGTGCCTGCAACGAATAGCGCCCAGTAAGCTACAATCGCAAGTAAAAAATTTGCAATCGGGCCAGCGGCAACAATAGCGATACGCTGCCATACGGTCTTGCGGTTAAACGCCTGATCTAATTGCTCTTCAGGTACAGGCGCTTCGCGCTCGTCGAGCATTTTTACGTAGCCGCCTAGCGGTATGGCCGCCACCGCGAACTCTGTGCCGTGACGATCAACGGTCGACCATAGCGGCTTACCAAAGCCGACTGAGAAACGTAGCACCTTTACACCGCAGCGCCGCGCCACCCAAAAATGGCCAAACTCGTGAAAGGTTACCAACAACCCCAGTACCACGATCACCGCTAATATGTTCTGTATCAGGCTCACTCTTCGCTCCTTTACACGACTCGCTGATCAACGATGGCTGATGCTAAGCGAACTACTGGCATACTATTAGCGCCGCCTGCTCCCGTGCCCACTGATCTGCAGATAATATCCGCTCAAGCGTGTCGGCACGCCCTTCAAACGGTAGAGCCATCACTTTTGCCACTACGTCAGCAATCGCGCTGAAGCCAAGCTGTCCTTCCAGAAAAGCCTCCACGGCGACCTCATTCGCCGCATTCAAAATCGCCGGTGCAGCGCCGCCCTTGTGCATAGCATCACGGGCGAGCGACAAGCAGGGGAAAAGCGCTTCATCGGGGGCTTCGAAATCCAGACGCGCCACCTGAAAAAGATCCAGCGTCTCAACACCCGCATCAATCCGTTCCGGCCATGCCAATCCATAAGCAATAGGCGTACGCATATCAGGATTACCCAGCTGCGCAATCACCGAGCCATCATCATAGGCAACCATCGAGTGAATAACGCTTTGCGGATGAACCACTACCTGTATCTGATCAGGCGTTGCATCAAATAGCCAGCACGCTTCAATAAGCTCTAAGCCTTTATTCATCAACGTCGCGCTATCGACGGAGATTTTGCGCCCCATTGACCAGTTAGGATGATGACAAGCCTGCTCAGGGGTCACCTTAGCGATATCTTCTGCCTGCCAGCCACGAAAAGGGCCGCCAGAGGCGGTGAGCAGCAGCTGGCGAACACCGTGCTGACGCAGTCCACCTCTATGCTCGGTAGGTAGACATTGGTAAATAGCATTATGTTCGGAATCAATCGGCAATAAGGTTGCACCTGAGCGCGCAACAGCGTCCATAAACAGCGCGCCACTCATCACTAGAGCTTCTTTATTGGCCAACAGTACGCGCTTACCTGACTCGGCAGCTGCTAGCGCAGGTAACAGGCCCGCTGCGCCAACAATAGCGGCCATCACGGTATCCACTTGCCTTTCTCGCGCCACCTGGCAAAGCGCCATAGCTCCTGAAAGAACCTTAGTAGAGAGCCCTGACGTTAAAAGTGCTTGCTGCAACCAGGCCGCATCCTCAGGGTCATGTAATACAGCGACTTCTGGGTGATGAAAGCGGCATTGCGCTAAGAGCACTTCTTTTGAGGTATGGGCCGTTAAGGCATAAACGCGATAGCGGTCTGGATATTGAGCAATGACATCAAGGGTGCTTTTACCAATTGAGCCTGTTGAACCAAGCACTGTAATACGCTGAACAGCTGGTTGGCTCATAGGGCGCTCACCTGGAGATGGATCACCTGCAAATAGAACAGCGCAAAAATAGGCACTGCTGCCGTCAGGCTATCAATACGATCCAGTACACCGCCATGGCCTGGCAAGAGCTGACTTGAATCTTTGATGCCCCGATAGCGTTTAAGCATACTTTCGAGAAGGTCACCAAGCACTGAAACCAGCGTCACTAAACCGGTAATCACTACCAGTGCGACACCGCCTATAAGGTTAATGGGCTGCCACACAGCGAACACAATTGCTAGCAATAGCGTGGCCGCAAGGCCGCCATAAACACCTTCCCAGGACTTACCTGGGCTCACTTTTGGAGCAAGCTTATTTTTTCCCCAACGCCTGCCAGCAAAGTAGGCGCCAATATCAGCGGTCCAGACTAACAACAGCACAAACAGCAGCCATACAGCGCCACTATCGCGGAGCACATTGAATCCTACCCAGCACGGCAGCAGCACCCACACACCCATGAGCAACCGCCGAGAAGTGGCTTGCCATTGGTTGGCAGTATCAGGGTAGTGGGTCACCCAATAAAGATTAATCCCCCACCCCACAGCAGCCAGCCAAAGCGGCCAAGCGGCAAACGCTGCTCCACCTAGCCACATTGCCAGCATTAACACTGCCATAACAGCTACCAGGGCAATTCGCGCTCCCTGACGGGCGACACCGGCCAAGTTGGTCCACTCCCAAGCACCTAGCAGCACAATTAGCGCTGTAAACAGTGCAAAGGCTCCACCTTGTAGTCCGAACAAGCCAGTCAGCGTCAGGGGCGCTAACCAAGCTGCTGTAATCATCCGCTGTTTAAGCACCTTGCGCCTCTATTTGTGCGTCGGTCATACCAAAACGACGGCGACGTAGGCAAAAATCGTCAAGCGCCTCATCAAGTGCCGCCCCGTTAAAATCTGGCCAGAGCAGTGGCGAAAAATGCAGTTCTGCGTAAGCTAACTGCCATAACATAAAGTTAGATAGCCGCTGCTCTCCGCTGGTGCGGATGCATAAATCTACCGGCGGTACATTGTGCGTATTCATCGCCGCATCAAGACGCGCCTCATCAATATCGGAAGCCGCTAACTCACCTGCGGCGACTTGCTCCGCCAACTGTCTAGCCGCTCGCGCAAGGTCCCATTGACCACCGTAGTTGGCCGCAATCACCAGATGCATACCGGTATTCTCTGCGGTTAACGACTCGGCACGCTGAATATGCTTTTGGATCGCATGGGAAAAACCACGCTGTTCGCCAATAATTGACAGGCGAATATTACGCTCATGGAGCTTTTTGACCTCGCGCTTAAGCGCCATCAAAAAAAGCTCCATCAAGGCATTCACCTCAGCCGCTGGGCGCTTCCAGTTTTCACTTGAAAAAGCAAAAAGACTCAGTGTCTGAACGCCGCGCTGCGCAGCGCGTTCAATAACCGCTCGAACGGCTTCGACACCGGCTCGGTGACCGCGCACTCCGGAAAGCCCACGTGCCCGCGCCCAGCGGTTATTACCATCCATAATAATAGCAACATGGGCTGGCGGCGCCTCCTCGGACCGAGAAGGCGTCGCGCCATCCTGCTGCGCTTGGGGAAGCTGCGGAGACGTCATGGGTTCTCGCACCAAAGATCAGTCATAGTAAAGCCAAGCGATGACCCACGGGCAGCCAAGCCCCCCGTGGTTGATTGAAAGCAGGTAGCTATTTTTAGACTAATAACTATACCTGCATGAGATCTTGTTCTTTTGCGGCAAGCGCTTTATCGACCTCAGCAATATACTTATCCGTCAACTTCTGGATTTCGTCTTCACCCTGGCGCTGATCGTCTTCAGTAATTTCTTTATCCTTCAACAAAGACTTAAAATCACCGTTGGCATCACGACGTACGTTACGCACCGCCACGCGCGCATGTTCAGCTTCGCTACGCGCCTGCTTGATGTAACCTTTGCGCGTTTCTTCGGTCAACATCGGCATCGGCACGCGAATGACATTGCCGGCGCTGGCAGGATTGAGCCCCAGATCAGAGGTCATAATTGCCTTTTCAATCTTGGGCACCATGCCCTGCTCCCAAGGCGCCACTGTCAGCGTACGAGCATCTTCCACGTTAACAGAAGCCACTTGATTTAGCGGCACCTGACCACCGTAATAATCAACGGTAACAGCGTCGAGAATACTGGGATGAGCACGCCCCGTACGGATTTTGTTGAAGTTGCTGTGCAGCGCTTCAACGCTTTTCTTCATGCGAGATTCTGCATCTTTCTTGATGTCATTGATCACGATATTACCCTCTGTCTATCAGCGTGCCTTCCTTGCCCCCTACTACCAAATTCAGCAGGGCACCAGGCTTATTCATATCAAATACCCGCACCGGCATATTATGGTCACGTACCAGGCAGATTGCGGTCAAATCCATAACGCCCAATTTTTGGTCTAGGGCATCGTCGTAAGAGAGCTGGTCATACTTCACGGCATCGGGATGTTTAACCGGATCTTTATTGTACACGCCGTCTACTTTGGTGGCCTTGATCACCACGTCAACATCTACTTCAATACCACGTAAGCAGGCTGCAGAGTCGGTCGTAAAGAAAGGATTACCCGTTCCCGCTGAAAACAGCACCACGTCTCCCGACGTTAAGTAGCGGATGGCGGTGCGGCGGTCGTAATGCTCTACCACACCACTCATGGGAATCGCTGACATTACCCGCGAGCGAATATTGGAACGCTCAAGCGCATCTCGCATTGCTAGCGCATTCATCACGGTTGCCAGCATTCCCATGTGGTCACCCGTCACCCGATCCATGCCGGCTTCATTAAGCGCCGCGCCACGAAATAGGTTTCCACCACCAATCACGATCCCCACCTGAACGCCAATACCAACCAATTGGCCGATCTCTAACGCCATACGATCCAGCACTTTCGGATCAATACCAAAATCGTGCTCACCCATTAGCGCTTCGCCAGACAACTTCAGCAAAATACGTTTGTATTTTGATTTCGACTTTTCAGTCTTACTGGCAGCAACTGCGGGGGCGGACTCTTGAACTTCACGTGACATGGCATCTCTCCTGAGGCAGACCTGAACACAGGCGGGCGAGACGACCCCTGTTTTTCACAGGGGCCGGATACACAAAAGCGTGCGCTCGCGCGCACGCCATCTTCTTTCTGAAACCTCTGACCTTAGCGACGGCCAGCCTGTTCCATAACTTCTTTAGCAAAGTCGACTTCTTCTTTCTCGATGCCTTCGCCCACTTCAAAGCGAGTGAAGCTAACCACTTCGCCACCCGCCGCTTTCACGAACTCGGCAACGGATTGGTTCGGGTCTTTAACGAACGGCTGTTCGGTCAGACTGTTCTCGGCCAAGTACTTTTTCAGACGGCCTTGAACCATTTTCTCAGCGATCTGCTCAGGCTTACCGGCCATGTCCGGCTGGGCCAGAATAATCGCTTTTTCTTTGTCCAGCTCTTCCTGCGGCATATCTTCGGGGTGCGCAACCGACGGATTGATCGCTGCTACGTGCATAGCAACGTCTTTAGCAGCTTCCGTGCTACCACCTTTCAGAACGGTCAAGACGCCGATACGGCCGCCGTGAACGTATTCGCCTACAAGGCCACCTTCAACAGCGTTCACAACAACGGCACGACGCACACCGATATTCTCGCCGATTTTCTGTACCAGCTGCTCACGAGTAGACTCGAGGTCGCCAGCCATTACCGCTGCAACGTCTTCATTTTTTGCCGCAAAGAACGCATCCGCGATCTTGTTGGTGAAAGCGATGAAGTTGTCGTCACGGGCAACGAAATCAGTTTCGGAGTTGATCTCGACCATTACGCCGTAGCTGCCGTCTTCTGCTACGCGAGTAACAACGGCACCTTCTGCAGCGGTACGGCCCGCTTTTTTCGCGGCTTTAAGGCCAGAGCTTTTACGCAGGTTCTCGATTGCAACTTCGATATCACCGTCGGCTTCAGTAAGTGCTTTTTTACACTCCATCATGCCAAGACCGGTACGTTCGCGCAGTTCCTTAACCTGAGAGGCGCTGATAGCAGCCATGAGTTTTCACCTCGGAAATGGTTCTAGCTGAAAGTTAAACGCGCTACAGAGTATAGGCTCGGTAGATGACCGTTGCGTATCACTTTGTAGAGCATTCGCCGGCATTAAGCGTCCGGCATAATCGGCCCACTTGAGCGAACTCAAAGCGGGAAAAAGGGGGCATAAGGCCCCCTCTTAAACATGATGCGGCTTATCTGGCCGCCGCACCACTGCAACCGTTACTCGGCAGCAGCGTCAGTGTCGGCAGAAGCGGCTTCTTCAGTCACTTCAACAAACTCTTCCGGACGACCTTCTTTTGCACGACCACACGCGTCAGCAATTGCTTTCACGTAGATCTGAATAGCGCGGATGGAGTCGTCGTTACCCGGGATAACGTAATCAACGCCATCTGGGTTTGAGTTGGTATCTACCACACCAATAACCGGGATACCCAGTTTGTTGGCTTCGTTGATCGCGATGCGCTCGTGGTCAACATCGATAACGAACAGCGCGTCAGGAAGGCCGCCCATGTTCTTGATACCGCCGATAGAACGCTCAAGCTTCTCTTGCTCGCGAGTTGCCATCAAGACTTCTTTCTTGGTCAGCTTCTCGAACGTGCCGTCTTCGCGCATGGTTTCAAGATCACGCAGACGCTTGATGGACTGACGAATGGTCTTGAAGTTAGTCAGCATACCACCCAACCAGCGATGGTTGACGAACGGCTGGTTAACGCGGTTTGCTTCTTCTTTGATGATCTTGCTAGCGCTGCGCTTGGTGCCAACAAACAAAATTTTGTTGTTGGATGCCGCCATCTTCTCAACCACGTCGATCGCTTCGTTCAGCGCCGGCAAAGTGTGCTCGAGGTTGATGATATGAATCTTGTTGCGCGCGCCGAAGATGAATTTACCCATCTTCGGATTCCAGTACTTGGTTTGGTGACCGAAGTGAGCACCTGCTTTCAGCAGGTCACGCATATTAACGTGAGACATGATAAAACTCCTGAAACTCGGGTTAGGCCTCCACGCACCCCATGGATCCGACCAGTGGCATCGTCAGACGCTGCCAGCGGCACCCGGGACCATGTGCCGGTGCATGTGTGTTTTCAAGGCTTGCTGTTTAGTAACACAGATTTCTGCATTACGTTTAAATAGCCTTTCTGCAGATGACCAACCGACAAAGAAGCATCGGATGGCGATTGCAGGAAAGCGCGCGGCTTTATACCATAGATCATTACCAAGATGAAGTCACAGCGCATGTAACGGTCTTAATTTACCGCTCACCATTGCCGTTCACCACTTACTTTAGAACCCACATCGAGAATTCATGAACGTTCCTATCAAGACGCCTTCTGAAATCGAGAAAATGCGTGAAGCCGGGCGCCAAGCCGCCAGCGTCATTGAAATGATCACCCCCCACATCAAGGCGGGGATCTCTACGGGTGAAATTGATCGCCTGTGCCACGATTTTATTGTTAACAATTTGGGCTCTACACCTGCCCCGCTGAACTACCACGGTTTTCCGAAAGCAACCTGTACATCAATCAATCACGTGGTCTGCCATGGCATTCCTGATGATGCCAAAAAATTGAAGAACGGCGATATCATGAATTTGGATATCACCGTCAAAACAACTGACGGCTACCACGGTGATTCCAGCGTGATGTTCGTCATCGGCGATACAATCCAGGGCGAGCGCTTATGCCGTATCACTCAAGAGTGCTTGTACAAAAGCATTGAGCTAGTAAAGCCAGGCGTACACCTTTCGGAACTTGCCCGCGTTATCCAGCAACATGCTGAAGCACACGGCTACTCCGTAGTGCGCGACTTCTGCGGCCACGGCATCGGCGCCGATTTCCACGAAGATCCGCAGTTTCTTCACTATGATGGCTATGCACCCGATGCCGACATCCCGCTGGAAGCTGGCATGTGTTTTACTATCGAACCAATGATTAACGTAGGCGGCTATAAAACCAAGGTGCTACGCGATGGTTGGACAGCGGTCACTAAGGATCGAAGCTTATCTGCCCAGTGGGAGCACACGTTGCTGGTCACAGAAACCGGTGTTGACGTGCTGACTGCACGCAGCGACGAAGACTTCAGTTTTCTAAATCGCTGATGCTTCTTCATCACTACCGGTTCGAGCCGGACACCACGCTGTACGATCTCGCTATGTTTCGCACCGAACTCGCCGGATCACGCTCTCCTATTGCGCCGTTTAAAGCGGCGCTTCGGGAGCTACAAGCCAAGCTGGATGAGCAGTTTCGTTCCGGGGCTGATATACGCGACCTAGTCCGCGGGCGAGCGTGGTATCTGGATCAGCTGCTAGCCATCGCCTGGGCGCAGCACGACTGGCCTGACGATGGCGTTGCCCTGGTGGCAGTGGGTGGTTACGGCCGAGGCGAGCTACATCCGCACTCAGACATCGACCTCCTGCTGCTACTGGCGCATGATGATGACACCCCTTATCGCGAGTCGTTAAGCGCTTTCATTACCTTCTTATGGGATATCGGTCTTGAGATCGGCCATAGCGTGCGCTCGCTTAATGACTGCGAGCGGGAAGCTGAAGCTGATGTCACCGTGATGACCAACCTCTTGGAATCGCGACTCATTGCTGGCCCCGAACATCTTCGCCAAAAGATGCGTGAACGCCTGAGCGCCGAGCATATTTGGCCTGCTGACCGTTTTTTCGAAGCCAAGTGGCAAGAACAAATTGCCCGCCACTATCGCTACAACAACTCGGAATACCACCTAGAGCCAAACCTAAAAAGCTCCCCTGGCGGCCTACGTGATATTCAAATGATTGGCTGGGTAGCTAAACGCCATTTCGACACTGAGCACTATGCTGACATTGTCGCGAATGGCTTTATGAATGATGCCGAACTGCGCATTCTAAGCCAGGGCCAAGCCTTTTTATGGCAGGTGCGTTATGCCCTGCACATGCTAACAGGCCGCGCCGAAGATCGATTGCTGTTTGATCACCAACGTACCATTGCCGAAATGTTTGGCTTTAGGGATACCCCTGAGCGCTTAGCAGTTGAACAGTTCATGAAGCGCTACTATCGGCATGTAACCGCCTTGGCCGGGCTTAACGACATGCTGTTACAGCACTTTGATGAGGTTATCCTACGCGGCAAAGAAGCTTTGGAAACCGTTAAGCTGAACGAGCGCTTCGAAACCAAAGGCGGCTACATCCAAGCGCGCTCACGTAATCTGTTTCGTGAGCGACCGGCGGCCATGCTGGAACTGTTTCTGCTGATGGCAAAGCACCCGGAAATAGAAGGGGTACGCGCCGACACCATTCGCCTGATCCGCGATCATCGCCATCAAATTGATGACCACTACCGCGAAGACCCTCGCCATCAGCGGCTATTCATGTCCATTTTGCGGGCTCCCGGCAATGTCCCTCGCCAGCTAAGGCGCATGAACCGTTACGGCATCTTAGGCAAGTATCTGCCAGAATTTGGTCGCGCGGTCGGGTTGATGCAACACGACCTATTCCACATTTACACGGTAGACGCCCACACCCTGCGCTTACTGAAGTTTTTACACGGCTTTCGCAAACCGGATGCCAAAGATGACTTTCCCGTCGCAGCCACGCTGATTCATCAACTGCCTAAAATGGATCTACTGTGGATTGCCGGGCTGTTTCACGATGTTGGCAAGGGCCGCGGCGGCGATCATTCTGAGATTGGTGCGCGTGATGTTGAGCAATTCTGTCATCGTCACCACGTCTCCCAACACGACACTAACTTACTGCGCTGGCTGGTGGAGCATCACCTATTGATGTCTATGACCGCCCAGAAGCGCGACATTAGTGATCCCGACGTGATTCGCGACTTCGCCCTAACGGTGCGCGACGAGATCCGCTTAGACTATCTCTACGTGCTCACCGTTGCCGATATCAATGCGACCAACCCCACCCTGTGGAACGGCTGGCGTGCGTCGCTGTTGCGCCAGCTTCATGCTGAAACCAAGCGGGCACTGAGACGAGGGCTAAAAAACCCGCCTGACCGAGATGACTGGGTGCGCGAAACCCGTACTGAAGCCCGCTCGTTACTGCAAACAGTCGGCGTAGACAGCGCTCAGATTGATCAACTGTGGGAGTCCCTCGGCGAAGACTATTTCCTTCAGTACGCACCCAGCGAAATTGTCTGGCAGACCCAAGGTATTCTTGCTCACCAGCCGTCTGTTTTGCCGCTGGTCTTAATTAGCGCACCCACCGCCGATATGGCCGAAGGCGGCACCAAGGTCTTTATCCATACCCGCTCGGTAGACGACCTATTTGCCGCGACCGCCGCCGCCATGGAGCAGCTTGGTCTATCTATCCATGACGCCCGCATCGCCACCTCGCACAACGACTGGACGCTAAATACGTTTATTGTGCTAGATCATTACGGCCAGCCTATCCGTGACCCTGAGCACATTGAGGAGATGCGTCGGCACCTCGTCGAAGAGCTGGACGATCCGGATGACTATCCAGAGATCGTCACGCGCCACACACCGCGCCAGCTTAAGCACTTCAAAGTACCCACCGAGGTGGTCATTGAGCAGGACCCAGCCAACGAACGTACGCTGCTAGAGCTAACTGCCCCAGACCGCCCTGGTCTGCTGGCTCGTGTCGGGCGTATTTTTATGGAACAGGATATTGCCTTATCGGCTGCGAAAATTGCCACGCTGGGGGAACGGGTTGAAGACGTTTTCTTTATCACCACGAAAGCGGGCGAGCCGCTCACTGATCCAGAACGGCAACAGCAGCTTCGCGAACGGCTTATCGAAGTATTAGGCGTGTAAGCGCTTAAATGAGCGACGCCTTGGTGGTTAAGTTTGAGGTGGCACCAGGGGTTGCCTATAATCGGCGGTTTAGTTGGCCGTTTTTACAGACATCCAGCACCGCCTTTAGGCTATCAACGGACATGCCATGAATCCTGATCTAAACCTTCTGCACCCCTATCCGTTTGAAAAGCTAGCCGCCCTAAAGGCAGCGCTTGTGCCACCGGTGGGGCTTGAACATATTCCCCTCACTATTGGGGAGCCTCAACACGCCCCTTACGCAGGGGCGTTAGAGGCGCTGGTTGCCCATCAATTAGAGATGGCTCGCTACCCGGCAACCAACGGCCTACCCGCCCTACGCGAAACCATTGCCCACTGGGCAATCCAACGCTTTTCGCTTGCCGGGCTAGATGCCGAACAGCAAGTACTCCCCGTTAACGGCACCCGCGAAGCAATTTTTGCCTTTGTGCAAGCCGCCTTGGATCGCCAGCGCCCCGCTAAGGTGGCTGTCCCTAATCCCTTCTACCAAATTTATGAAGGGGCCACACTACTGGCAGGTGGCGAGCCGCTCTATTTGGATTGCACGGCTGACAACGGTTTTCGCCCTGATTTTTCGGCCGTGAGCGCGGCAACCTGGCGCGATGTACAAATGGTATTCATTTGCTCACCTGGCAACCCCACAGGGGCCGTCACGCCACTTTCTGAATTCAAGGAGCTCATCGCACTGGCCGATGAACACGACTTTATCATCGCCTCCGATGAGTGCTACTCAGAGCTATACCTGGATGAAAGCACGCCCCCTCCCGGCCTGCTGCAAGCCTGTGCAGAGCTTGGACGCGACGATTATCAACGCTGCGTAGTGTTTCATTCGCTATCTAAGCGCTCTAACCTACCCGGGCTACGCTCCGGCTTTATAGCAGGTGACGCGAACCTTCTCGCGCCGTTTAAGCGCTACCGCACCTATCACGGCTGTGCAATGTCGCTGCCGCTTCAGCACGCCTCTATCGCCGCTTGGCAGGATGAAACCCACGTACGTGCCAACCGGGACGCTTACCGCGAAAAATTTAGCGCTGTCACCAACGTTCTGGCACCCGTAATGGACTTCCCTACGCCGGAAGCGAGCTTTTACCTGTGGCCAGCAGTGCCCGACGGCGATGACATCGCCTTTACTCAGCGGCTATTTAGTGAGCAACACGTCAGCGTGTTACCTGGCAGCCTCATGGGTCGCCCAGGGGAAAATGGCCATAACCCCGGCTCGGGTCGACTACGTTTAGCATTAGTGGCGGAGCTTGCGCCCACCCTCGAAGCAGCTGAGCGACTTCGTCAACTGCTTGAGCGCGGCTAGACACCGTAGACTTGTTTAAGGAGGTTATATGCTGACACTCTATATCATCAACACATGCGACACCTGCCGCAAAGCACGCAACGTACTTGAAGAGAAAGGTATCCCTTTCAAGACCCATGATCTGCGTAAAGATGGTCTTTCAGCCGGCTTACTTGAGCACATTCTTGAGCGCGTACCGCTATTAGAAGCGCTTAATAAGCGCAGCAAAACATGGCGTGACTTACCCCAGGAAGAAAAAGACAGCCTGGATGCTACGTCTGCCCGCAGGCTAGTGCTTGAACAGCCCACGCTGCTCAAAAGGCCACTGCTAGAAGTTGATGACGATACTATTTTAGTGGGCTACCGCGACGGCGATTACGACTCTCTCAGCGGCTAACACGCCACTGAATCCTAACAACTGATTGTTATTCAAAACTTTAAAGGAAGACGCGTTATGCTGAGCTTCGCGCTTGGAATCGGCACCCAAAACACCCAGGGCAACTGGTTAGAAATCTACTACCCAGCACCCCTGTTTAATCCTGCAGACAGCTTGGTAGCCGCAGCCAAAGAGGCGTTAGACGCCCCCGCTGGCAATACGGCAATCAGCTTCCTGCCCGAAGATTGCACGCGCTTGGCCAAAGCGTTGGAAGCTGCTGGCCACTCTGAGCAGGCAGCACTCGCCGAATCATTCGCCGCCAGTCATCGCCCCCTGGTCGCGATGTTTTTAGAAAGCGATCAGGCACCGCAAACCGTTCCTGAAGTTTACTTAAAGCTGCACTTGCTCTCTCACCGCTTAGTGAAGCCCCATGGCTTGGATCTGACGGGAATGTTTGGCCTGCTGCGCAACATCGCCTGGACCAACGAAGGCGCGATTGATATCGAAGAGCTGCCCGCCCGCCGTCTTAAAGCGCGTTTAGCGGGTCGCGCGCTGTCAGTCGACTGCGTCGATAAATTCCCCAAAATGACCGATTACGTGGTACCCACCGGCATCCGCATTGGCGACACTGCTCGCGTGCGCCTGGGCGCTTACCTGGGTGAAGGCACCACGGTAATGCATGAAGGCTTCGTCAACTTCAACGCAGGTACTGAAGGCCCCGGCATGATTGAAGGGCGCATTTCTGCTGGCGTCATGGTCGGCAAAGGCTCCGACCTGGGCGGCGGCTGCTCCACCATGGGAACACTTTCTGGCGGCGGCAATATCATTATCAAGGTAGGCGAAGGCTGCCTGATTGGCGCTAATGCAGGCATCGGTATTCCGCTAGGTGACCGCTGCACCGTAGAAGCGGGCTTGTATATTACCGCGGGTTCGAAAGTTACCCTGCTCGACGATCAGAAACAAGAAGTTAACACCGTGGCAGCACGCGAGTTAGCAGGCCAAGATGACTTATTACTGCGTCGCAATTCACAAAATGGCCGTATTGAGTGCCTGACGAATAAAAGCGCCATTGCGCTGAACGAGGCACTGCATGCCCATAACTGAGCCTGAAACGCTGTCGCCCACGTTGCAGCTCGCGTTTGAGCTACTTAGCCGGGCGTCAGTAACGCCGGATGACGAAGGCTGCCAGGAACTCATGATCGAGCGCTTAACGGCGCTCGGTTTTCATATCGAGCAACTACCGTTTGGCGATGTCAAAAACTTCTGGGCAATAAGAGGCCATCATGGCCCCGTATTGGCCTTTGCTGGCCACACCGACGTTGTGCCCAGCGGCCCCCACACGAACTGGGAATTCCCACCGTTTGAGCCGTGTATTGATGAGCACGGCATGCTCTGTGGGCGAGGCGCAGCAGATATGAAGGGCAGCCTAGCGGCGATGCTCACTGCTGTTGAGCGCTTTGTGGCTACTCATCCAGAGCACGATGGCCGGATAGCGTTTTTAATCACATCCGATGAGGAAGGCCCAGCCATCGATGGCACCAGCGCAGTGGTTGAGCATTTACGCGAACGCAACGAGCGCTTGGACTACTGCATTGTCGGTGAACCCTCGTCGACCTCACGACTGGGCGATATGATTAAAAACGGACGCCGCGGGTCATTGGGCGGCGTTCTACATCTCAAAGGGATTCAGGGTCATGTGGCCTACCCACACCTTGCGCGCAACCCTATTCACCAAGCGATGCCCGCACTGGATGCGTTGGTTAACGAGCACTGGGACGCAGGCAATGACTTTTTCCCTGCCACCAGCTTCCAGATATCTAATTTTCGCGCGGGCACCGGGGCCACTAACGTCATTCCAGGTGAAGTAGAAGTCGTGTTTAACTTCCGCTATTCCACGGAAGTTACCCACGAGATGCTAAGAAGCCGCACCGAGTCGATTTTGGATAAGCATGGCCTTGAGTACCATATTGATTGGACGCTCAACGGCGAACCATTCCTGACCGCAGAAGGCGAATTAGTCGATGCTGCCATTCGCGGTGTAGAAGCCGTTACCGGCGAGCGCCCTGCACTTTCGACCAGCGGCGGTACCTCGGATGGTCGCTTCATCGCCACACTTGGCGCCCAAGTGGTCGAGCTTGGTCCGCTTAACGACACTATTCATAAAGTGAATGAGCGCGTGCGCGCCAGTGACTTGGATGAACTAAGCCGCATTTATGAGGCAACGCTTCAAGCCTTGTTAACGGACGACGAGGTGAGCGTATGATGGAGCGGTTTCCGGATATCGAGGTATACCTTGCCAGCGTAGCGATAGATAAGCTCAATGCGTGGCTAAGCGAAGCTCTCGATGCACCGCCCCTTAGCCCAGCCGGCAAGGGCAAATGGAAGACTCGCGGCCACCATCAAGGTGAAGCTGTACCCGTACTATTGGTGGACAAAGCGGCCGATGGTTTTGCCAGCTTGTGGTTTGATAGCCACCACACCCCGTGGCACACCGACCAAGAGTGCGCTCAGCACGCCGCCGAAGCTTTACAGACTGAGGTTCGCTGCTCGCTAGGTGGCTGGCACCCCGGCGATGACCCTGACCGCTTCTGGCAGGTATTGCCAGGGGGACAGGAAAAAGCCATTGAATGGCCTGATTCAGGCCGTTAAACGCACAAAACCCCGCTTAGCGGGGTCTTGTTTTTCAGCAGTTGGGATGCTAGCGCGATTCAATAAAAGCGATTCAATCGAAGCTACTCAATAATACTAACGTCGTCTGCCTGAAGGCCACGGTCATTCTTAATCACGTGATAGCGAACAATCTGTCCTTCAGCAAGCATACGCGGGCCACGACCACGAATAGCACGAAAGTGAACAAACACATCCTCGCCATTATCCCGGGTAATAAAGCCGTAACCTTTATTGGTGTTAAACCACTTTACTTCGCCCTCTTCGCGACCATCATTGGGGTCGATGATATCTTCCTCTTCATCATCTTCCACTTCAGGTACCGTTTGAGGCTGACGCGGCGCAGATTTAGTTCGAGAAACATCAGCTTTCACTACCATAGGCGGCGCCAGAGCAGCAGCGGCTAAAGTACCTATAAATAACGCAATAAAACATCCCAGAGCAGCGGCAATATACACACCACTTACCCCGCTGATGGCAAGCTCAGCCAGCCACTGCTCAGCAAGCGGTGCATTCGTTAAATGAACAATCCCCGCCAGAAGAAGTGGCGTGGGGGCGGCAAGTAAAACACTGATGAAGAAACAGCGAAAAACAACTTTTGGATTCATAGATGATAAAAGCTCTCTTGTTGTATGGGTAACAGACGAAGGACAATACTCGGCCAACTAGGCCCATTCCTAACAGTACCGAGCATACTACACAAGGTCACGATGTTATCATGACAAACGAATTATCGCCTGCAGAGCTAACTCAACTTCTTGAATCTTTAGAGAGTCGACTGGCTTACCAAGAGCATTGGCTAGACACCCTTGACCAAGCGGTTGCTCAGCAAGAGCGTCGGCTAGAAAAGCTGGAGCAACTGAGCACGCTGATGCGTGACCGCTTGCGCGAGCAGTATCAGGCGCTCCAGGCGGGTGACTCACAGGGTGATACCCGCCCAGAAGACGAAGTGCCTCCTCACTATTAGCACCACCACTAGCAGCACCACCCGGGTAACAGTAGTATCACCTACTACTAATTGACGTACCGATTATCATGCCACTGCACTCGCTGGGTCGATGCTCTTGAGTCCAAAAGCATCGGCAACAGCCTGATAAGTCACTTGACCATTATGGACGTTGAGCCCGGTCAGGAAGTGTGGGTCGTCTTTAAGCGCCTGTTGCCAGCCTTTATCAGCCAGCGCCAGTACAAACGGCAAGGTGGCATTGGTAAGACCCAAAGTAGATGTCCGCGCTACCGCGCCAGGCATATTGGCCACACAGTAATGAACGATGCCATCCACAATATAGGTCGGCTCGGCATGCGTCGTAGGCTTGCTGGTTTCAAAGCAGCCGCCCTGATCAATGGCTACGTCTACCAATACACTGCCCGGCTTCATATCGGCCAGCATGGCACGGGTAATCAACTTGGGAGCGGCGGCTCCGGGGATAAGTACGGCGCCAATGATCATATCGGACTCTTTAGCTGCCTGATCAAGGGCGTCCGCCGTTGAGTAGACAGTTTTGATGCGCCCCTGGTAACGGTCGTCCAGCACCTCTAAACGAGCAATCGACTTGTCCAGAATGGTCACCTCGGCCCCCAACCCTAACGCCATACGGGCGGCGTTTTCGCCGACCACACCACCACCAATCACGGTAACTTTACCCGGCGCAACGCCTGGCACACCGGGCAATAGCACGCCGGAGCCACCCTGGGCTTTTTCCAGACTATGCGCGCCCGCTTGAACGGCCATGCGCCCAGCGACCGTGCTCATCGGTGCGAGCAGCGGTAGCCCACCTTTTGCATCGATGATGGTTTCATAGGCAATGCAGGTAGCACCGCTGGCCATCAGCCCTTGGGTTAATTTTTCCTCAGCGGCCAAGTGCAAATAGGTAAACAGCGTTTGGCTGGCGGTTAGACGCGCCACTTCTTCGGCCTGAGGCTCTTTTACCTTGAGAATCAGCTCGGCGTTTTGCCACAACGCATCTACATTAGCTTCCACCTGGGCGCCTGCGGCTTCATAGTCACTGTCACTAAATCCGGCTCCTTCTCCTGCAGCTGCCTGCACGCTTACCGAGTGGCCACGCCCTACTAGCTCCCGCGCGCCTGTCGGAGTGAGTGCCACCCGATACTCATGGTTTTTGATCTCTTTTGGGACGGCGATTTTCATTAGCGTTTTCCTTCTCTATTGATTGTTAGTGCTAAATCTCAACTGCTAAATCGTCAGAGCCTCATCTTTACTACCTATCTTTACCACCTAGCCGTTAGAGCCAGGCCATCAATAAGCGCTATTAAGCAAATTACAGCACAGCTGGCACTAACCACCACCCCAAGCAAGAAAAACAAAAAAAACGCCGGCTAAGGCGTTTTTTGGGAGAATAATCTAGCGTTTAACGAAAATCAGCAAAAAAATCGACGGCATTTCAGCATTAGCTACTCCGCCACCACCGCACCACCGTAAATGCGCTGGTACTCATCAGGCAGCCGCGTGGGCCGCCCACTGCTAAGCGCCACACAGGCAAACCTGGTGCGGGCATTTAGCAGTGTTTTGCCATTCTCCGCACGCTTAAGCTGAAACCGGCGGGTCAAACTAAAACGGCCATCGCAGGCAACAATCCACGTCGCCAGTTGCAACTTATCATCGACAAAGGCGGGAGCCAGATAGTCCAACTCATGCCGATGGACGACCATGGCACGGTCAAGGGACTGATAGCGCTCAAGGGATAGCCCCAAGGCTTCAGAGTGGGCCCAACTGATCTGCTCAACCCAGCGTAAATACTCGCTGTTATTGACATGCCGGTAAGCGTCAATGGCCTCCGGCGTCACCTGAAGGTTGATCACAAAAGGATCTGGTAGTGCCCACTCCATAATGCAACTCCTTGTGGTTACTCCTTGATGCTATTTTTTTGTCTTGCCAATGTTCGTCAAGCAGCGTCCTTGGCTTAGTCGCGGAATACCCGCACGCCCAGTGCCTTCAGATACGAGGTTTCCGGGATAGCCGGATGAACGGGGTGATCGGAGCCCTGATGCCCCTGAAAAATCACCTGGCCATGACGGTCTTGATGGCGAACGGCACCACGAACCACATCCACCAAACGCTCAGGCGCGAGGTGCATAGAACACGAGGCCGACAACAGCAAGCCATCGCGGCCCAATAGCCGCATCGCTTCACGGTTTAGTCGTGCGTAAGCGCGCTCACCATTAGGGATATCCTTGCGCTTTTTGATAAACGCAGGCGGATCAAGAATAATCACATCGAACTGCTCGCCGTCAGCTTTCAATGCTGCTAACGCTTCAAAGGCATCGCCTTCGGCTACCGCTACTTGCTCCTGCACACCATTTAGCTCAGCATTGCGTGCCACCTGATCCAGCGCTGGGGCAGAAGCATCGACACACAACACTTCTGAGGCACCGCTCGCAGCCGCCTGAACACCCCAACCGCCCACGTAACTGAATACATCCAGCACGCGCTTACCCGCCACTTGGCTGTTCAGCCATGCGCGATTGACGCGATGGTCGTAGAACCACCCTGTCTTTTGGCCATTCAGCACAGGCACGGCAAAGGTAACCCCATTCTCTTCCAGCAGAACCTCATCAGGAAGAGTACCCTTTACCACTTCGACGTGGGCTTCTAGACCTTCCTGGCGACGGCCGCCCGTATCATTGCGGAACACGATGGCACTGGGCTTAACGACTTTTTCCAGCGCATCGACAATATCTTCCGCCAACGCTTGCATACCTGCGGTATTCAGCTGTACCACCAGCACATCGCCGAAGCGGTCAATCACCAAGCCCGGTAACAGGTCGCCTTCACCGTGAATCAAACGGTAAAAAGGTTTATCGAACAGACGCTCACGCAGCGCTAGCGCTTGGTTGAAGCGGTGTACGAATAACGAGCGATCTAGACGCATTTCTGGGTCACGCGACATTACCCGACCACAAATCAGCGAGTGCGGATTAATGTAGGCGACGCCAAGGGTCTTGCCATTGGAAGCCTCAACTAACGCAGGCTCACCAGCAGCAAAGTTTTTTAGTGGCGTCTCTTTGATATCTACCTCATTGGAGTAGATCCACAGATGGCCCGCTTTCAGGCGGCGATCGGCATTTTTATTCAGGCGCAGGCGTTGAGTCACAACAATCTCCAAAAGAGCAATCTTACAAAGCACATAGACTCTGAAAGCATAGGCAAAACAGTTAATATCAAAGAGCGGCCGCTAACGCTGGCAACCAGGGCAAAACACGCTGGCCCGCTGGCCTAGAGTAATACGACGCAGCTCAACGCCACAGCGCAGACAAGGCTGCCCATGGCGCCCATATACATTCAGCTGCTGGGCAAAGTAACCTGGCTCGCCCTGCCCACTGACAAAATCCCGCAGCGTCGTGCCACCTTGGGTAATCGCTGCCGCCAGCACCTCTTTAACCGCCTCGGCTAGCTGCTGATAACGGGCCAGGGAAATTTTCCCAGCGGCACGTCGGGGATCAATACCCGCCATAAATAGCGCTTCGGCAGCGTAAATATTACCTGCACCGACCACCACGCGGTTATCCATTAAAAAAGGCTTTACCGCAACGCGTTTATTACGCGATGCGTTATAGAGCCAGCGACCGTTAAACGAGTCATCCAACGGCTCAGGACCAAGGTGCGCAAGGCGCGTATCCAAACTGCCATCGCCCTGCTGCCAGTCAACAAAACCAAAGCGGCGCGGGTCATGGTAGCGCAGCACATGCCCCTTGGCCGTCACCACGTCAACATGATCATGCTTTTTAGGCAAATCGCCGACGTTTGCAATCCTTAGGCTGCCCGACATGCCTAGATGCCACAACAGCGTGGCCTCACCTTCGAAAGTCGCCACGGGAATTTGGAGGTACTTAGCGCGGCGCTTTAATACGCCAACCCGAGCTCCTACTAGCCGCTCGGCTAGATCTTCGGGCACCGGCACGCGCAACCGAGTCTGGCGCACCAGCACCTCGGTAATCTCTTGCCCTTCTAAATAGGGGGCAATGCCGCGTCGCGTCGTTTCAACTTCAGGCAATTCGGGCATGATGAAAGTCTATGATGACAGCACCGTGACAACCACTCTGTCGCCTAAGCGGTGCCGAAGCGTAGGGACAGATACCGCCAACCTACAAAGTAAGCGGCTAAATACCGGGCATGCAAAAACCCGGCTTAGGGCCGGGTTTTTCAACAGGCGCTCGCCTGCGGTGAAAGCCGATCATTGTAATCGCAATTACTTGATCTTAGCTTCCTTGTAGATAACGTGCTTACGGACGACCGGGTCGTATTTCTTGAATTCGAACTTATCCGGTGTATTCCGCTTGTTCTTATCAGTGGTGTAGAAGTGGCCTGTACCGGCACTAGACACCAGCTTGATCTTATCGCGCATGGTTTAACTCTCCCAAAATGCTAGCTTAGATGGCGTCGCCGCGTTTGCGGATATCAGCCAGAACCGTTTCGATACCTTTCTTGTCGATGATACGCATTCCTTTAGAGGAAACGCGCAGCTTGACGAAGCGGTTTTCAGATTCAACCCAAAAACGATGGGTGTGCAGGTTCGGCAAGAAACGACGACGTGTCTTACGCTGGGAGTGAGAAACGTTATTACCAGTTACCGGACGCTTGCCGGTAACCTGACATACTTTGGACATGAGAGCCTCCAACCGCTTGGCGAGTTGTTCAAAACTGTCGGGCAAACCGGAGCAGGGAGGGAGTCGACGCAGTGAACTGCCTAGCTGTACCCAAATCCGTTATTCAACCCAAGTTTAAAGGTGGCACTTTATACCAGAGCACCCGGCTACCAGCAAGCAAAAACGCCCCAAAATGCCAAAAAAGGCATCTTTTGGACAATTTACTTAGGTAAACGACGAGATTTTGTCGTCGCACCCTTTTCATTAATTGCTATAGCCAACCGCGCTCGGCAAACGAAACCACGTTACCGTCCCCCACCACGAAATGATCAAGCACTCGCACATCGAAGAGTGCAAGGGCATCTTTTAGACGTTCAGTAATACGTCGATCAGCATCGCTTGGTTCAGCAACACCCGATGGGTGGTTGTGAGCCAGGATGACAGCACCAGCGTGTAATTCAAGCGCACGCTTGGCTACTTCGCGGGGGTAAACGGATGCGCTATCTAGGGTACCGCGAAATAGGGATTCATAGCGAATAATTCGATGCTGTGTATCTAAAAAAAGCACGGCAAACTCTTCATGACCCAGATGACGAAGCTGGGAGCTTAAGTAATGACGCACAAGCGACGGCGATGTGAGCGCATTGCCACGGGCAAGCTGGCTCGCCAAATGACGTCTAGAAAGCTCCAGGGTCGCTTGAAGCTGGGCAAATTTCGCACTACCAAGCCCTCGAGCCGCACAAAACTGATCCTGATCCGCCTCCAAAAGCTGCCTCAAACCACCAAAACTGGCCAACAGGTCCCGTGCCAGATCCACCGCAGAGCGCCCCTGCACGCCTACTCGCAAAAAAATGGCCAGTAGCTCGGCGTCTGAAAGCGTCTGCACTCCCATATTCAATAACTTCTCGCGTGGCCGCTCACCTTCCGGCCAGTGATTAATCCCCATCGCCGCCTCCTTGCCCACCCCTGATAGCACCATCAGCATTTGCTACTGCGCCCACCCAAACTGGCTTTTCCAACTGCTGCTTGAGCATGCCAAAATAACCCGTCAAATGGTATGGTACTCACCTTTAACAAACGCTACATGGGACTACCCATCATGGCCTTATTATCGCCATCCCCGCTAACGCCACTTGCTGGAAAGCGCCTGCTGCTTGGCATTAGCGCCGGCATTGCGGCTTATAAAAGCGCGCTGATTGTTCGGTTACTCAAGCAAGCTGGCTGTGAGGTTCGCGTGGTAATGACCGAGGGTGCTCAAGCGTTTATTACGCCGTTAACGCTTCAGGCACTTTCAGGGGAGCTGGTACGCACCTCGTTGCTTGATCCTGAAGCAGAGGCTGGTATGGGGCATATTGAGCTAGCCCGCTGGGCAGATGCCGTATTGATTGCCCCAGCAACGGCTGATTTGATCGCCCGATTGGTACATGGCATGGCTGACGACTTGCTAACCACTCTGTGCCTAGCCTGTGAAGCACCCAAGTTGATTGCACCGGCCATGAATCAGGCCATGTGGCGACACCCTGCAACCCAACGCAACGTCTCTCAGCTAGCCAACGATGGCTGGCTGCTGATCGGGCCAGCAGCAGGTGACCAAGCGTGTGGCGACATCGGTCCTGGGCGAATGAGCGAACCCGAGGTTATTGTTGATTTCTTAGCACAGCATTTTGCTTCTGCTGCAAAATTACCAGCGCCAGCTTCTGCGCCGCACGTAGTGATTACTGCGGGTCCCACCCGCGAGGCGCTGGATCCCGTGCGCTATCTATCCAACCACAGTTCAGGGAAAATGGGTTACGCACTAGCCGCTGAAGCTGCGGCTCAGGGAGCACGAGTAACCCTGATAAGCGGCCCAGTTAATCTCCCCACTCCTCTCGGCGTTGAGCGCATCGATGTGGAAAGCGCTGCACAAATGCATCACGAAGCGTTAACACTCGCCCCCCATGCTGGCCTATTTATTGGCTGTGCTGCGGTCGCTGACTACCGCGCTGCCAGCGCTGCTGAGCACAAAATCAAAAAAACCGACGACAGCGATACGCTAACGCTTACGCTGGTCAAGAATCCTGACATTATTGCCGATGTTTCCGCGCTGCCTACTGACCAACGCCCTTTTGTGGTGGGCTTCGCCGCCGAGACTCAGGATGTCGCTCGCTATGCGGAAGACAAATTGACCCGCAAGGGGTTAGATATGATTGTGGCCAACGACGTTTCCCAGCAGGGGCTCGGTTTTGGCAGCGATAACAATGCCGCTCTGCTGCTGTGGCGCTCTGCGACGGGAACCCATCAACAGGAAGCCCCGCTTCAGCCTAAAACCCAGCTAGCCGCGCTAATTATTCGTCACGCACTATCATTACTGCCTTCTCAACCACCCTCTCAATCCTCCGGAGAATTATCATGAGCGGTTCTCGCCCACGCCTGCAGTGCAAAGTATTGGATGAACGCCTGCACGACTACCTTCCCTCTTATGCAACAACAGGCTCAGCGGGGATGGATTTGCGAGCACTGCTAGATGAACCACTGGTGCTTGCACCTGGTGACTGCCAGTTAGTGCGAACAGGCCTTGCCATTTACATAGAAGATCCTAGCTTGGCAGGCATGATCTTGCCTCGCTCCGGTCTAGGTCATAAGCACGGTATCGTGCTGGGCAACCTCGTCGGTCTCATCGACTCTGATTACCAGGGCGAACTGATGGTATCCGTTTGGAACCGTGGTCAAAGCAGCTTTACGTTATCGCCCTTTGAGCGTCTCGCTCAGTATGTCGTTGTTCCTGTCGTGCAAGCGGAACTTACCATTGTCGATGCCTTTGAAGACTCCACTCGCGGCAGCGGTGGTTTTGGCAGCACAGGCAGCCAATAAGCCAAGCGCTGTTTTAGCGCATATCTAGGAGCGACAATGAACGTACCTGCGTCGATATTTCGTGCTTACGACATTCGCGGCATTGTGGGCGATACGCTGAGCGAGGCCACCACCGAACTCATTGGCCGAGCCATTGGTTCTGAAGCCGCCGCTCGAGGCGAGCAAACGGTCATTGTTGCCCGTGATGGACGACTTTCCGGGCCACATCTGCAAGCAGCGCTGATTCGCGGCCTAACAGCCTCAGGACGAGACGTTATAGACATCGGCATGGTGCCTACCCCCGTGCTTTATTTCGCCACACACACACTGCCTGAAAGCTGCTCTGGGGTAATGCTAACCGGCAGTCACAATCCACCTGACTACAACGGCTTCAAAATCGTCTTAGCGGGTGAAACGCTCTCCGGTGATGCTATTACCGCCCTCTATGAGCGCATCCAAGCAAACGACCTAACCAGCGGCCAAGGCAGCGTTCGCCAGCATGACCTACGCACGGCGTATCTTGAAAGAATTATTAACGACATCCATATCGAGCGCCCACTGAGCGCAGTTGTGGATTGTGGCAACGGGGTCGCCGGAGAGTTGGGCCCGCAGCTTATTGAGCGCCTGGGGGTAAAAACCACCCCATTATTTGCCGACATTGATGGGCACTTCCCGAACCACCACCCCGACCCAGGCAAACCTGAAAACCTACGCGACTTGATCCACAGCGTTAAGGAAACAGGTGCCGATATTGGCTTGGCTTTCGACGGCGACGGCGACCGTTTAGGCGTTGTCACGCCAAGTGGCCGTATGATCTACCCTGACCACCTCCTGATGGTATTTGCAGCTGATATGCTGTCACGCACCCCCGGTGCCAAGGTGATCTTCGACATCAAATGCACGGGTAACCTGGCGCGAGTTATTAGCGACGCTGGCGGCGAGCCTGAAATGTGGCGCACCGGGCATTCACTAATCAAGGCACGCATGCGGGAAACCGGCGCTGAACTGGGCGGTGAAATGAGCGGGCATATTTTCTTCAAGGAGCGCTGGTATGGCTTTGACGACGGCATCTACGCCGCGGCCCGCTTGCTTGAAATTCTAGCCCGCCACCCCGGCAGTGCTGATGAACTGTTTGATCAATTTCCACAAGATATCAGCACGCCTGAAATTAATATCGCGGTCGCTGATGAAGAAAAATTTCCGCTTATCAAGAAGCTTGCTAGAGAGGGTGACTTCGGCGAAGGTATCAAAACCACGATTGATGGCATTCGCATGGACTATGCCGATGGCTGGGGACTGTGCCGAGCCTCTAACACCACTCCTGCGCTAGTACTGCGCTTTGAGGGTAGCGATGCCGCGGCACTTAGCCGAATAAAACAGCGCTTTGCCAATGCGCTGGAGAAAATTTCACCAACGCTGATGATTCCTGAACCTCAATAACGTGGATAGATACGACAGGGTGAACAGAAGAAAAGTGATTGTGCCAATCGAATGCGCGACACAATAAGAATGCTAGACAACACGCCGCATGGAAAAGCCAATGCTCGCGCTGTAATAACGGTCGCGATAAAAAAGTAGCGACGGAAAAAATCAAAAGGGACAACGTCATGAGTTCAACTAGCCGCGACCCCCAGGTCGTTGTGGAGGTATTGTCTGAAGCCCTCCCCTACATCCAGCAGTTTTCGGGCAAAACGGTCGTCGTTAAATATGGCGGCAACGCCATGACTGAAGACACCTTGATCGATTCATTCGCGCGTAACATCGTGCTAATGAAAGAGGTCGGTATTAACCCGGTTGTCGTCCATGGGGGCGGGCCACAAATTGGCAGCCTGCTAGAAAAACTGAATATCGAATCTCGCTTTGTGAACGGCATGCGAGTGACCGACTCTCAAACCATGGACGTCGTGGAGATGGTCCTAGGGGGCTTAGTCAATAAAAGCATTGTTAATCTAATCAATCAAAGCGGCGGCAAAGCCATTGGTTTAACCGGCAAAGATGGCGCGCAAATTCGCGCCCGCCAACTAAAAGTAGAGCACCAAAGTCCTGAGATGACCGCACCGGAAATTATCGACATTGGCCACGTAGGTGAAGTGGAGTCTATCTCCACCGACCTCATTGAGATGCTCGCCGCCAGAGACTTCATTCCGGTAATAGCACCTATCGGCGTTGACGGTGAAGGCCACAGCTATAACATCAACGCCGACTTGGTGGCAGGCAAACTGGCCGAGGCACTCAACGCTGAAAAACTGATGCTATTGACCAACGTCGCGGGCCTGATGAACAGTGAGGGAGAGGTATTAACTGGACTAAGCACTGCTCAAGTTGACGCCTTAATCGCCGACGGCACGATTTATGGTGGCATGTTGCCAAAAATACGTTGTGCACTAGATGCAGTAAAAGGCGGCGTTAACAGCGCCCACATTATCGACGGCCGCGTTCCTCATGCGGTCTTGCTGGAAATCTTTACCAATGCTGGGGTAGGCACCCTGATTACTGACGCAGGTTAACCGCGACGGAGGGCTAACGTCATGAGTGACGAACAAAAACCTCGCCGCCGCGAGCAAATCCTGCAAGCGTTAGCCGTTATGCTGGAAGAGGATAGCGGCAAGCGCATTACAACCGCTGCGCTTGCCCGCCAGGTTGGCGTCTCAGAAGCAGCGCTGTACCGGCATTTCCCCAGCAAAGCGCGCATGTTTGAGGGGCTGATCGACTTCATTGAAGAAAGCATCTTTGCGCGTATTACCCGCATCCTAGAAGATATCCCCGATGCGGCGTCTCGATGCGGCACCATCTTGGCCTTACTTCTCGGCTTTGCCGAAAAGAACCCTGGGCTTGCCAGGGTACTGGGAGGCGATGTACTTACTGGCGAAACGGCCCGGCTGCGCCAGCGCGTTCACCAACTGTTTGAACGCTTGGAAACCCAGTTAAAACAGATACTGCGGGAAGCTGAGCTGCGCGAAGGGCTACGCACCAGCATATCCGCTTCAGCAGCAGCCAACCTGCTGATCGCTCAGGCTGAAGGGCGTATTTCTCAGTATGTGCGCAGTGATTTCAAGCGCTTGCCGACCGAGTACTGGGAAGACCAATGGGCGCTGCTGTCTAGCCAGCTGTTACGAGCAGCCGTACAACCAGCTTAGGTAGCGGTGACACAACATGCACGCCCAATAAAAACGCCCCGAAGGCAGAGCCTTCGGGGCGTTTATCTTATGCTTAACCAATATGTGTACGTGATTAAGCAGCGATAGCTTCGCCCATTTTTTGGCGCAGTTTTTTCATCGCATTCTTTTCGAGCTGGCGAATGCGCTCAGCGCTGACGCCATAAACATCGGCCAGATCGTGCAGTGTCGCTTTGTTGTCAGTGAGCCAGCGACGCTGCAAGATATCCCGCGAACGCTCATCAAGGCCTTTCAAGGCTAGCTGTAAGCGACGCGTTGAATCTTCCTCAAAGTTGCTGTCTTCCAGCAGCGTTGCCGGATCAGCGGAAGCGTCATCTAAAAAATACGCCGGCGCTTGATAGGTGCTCTCTTCGTCGTCGCTAGGAGACGCATCAAAACCCGCATCGTAAGCCGACAGACGTCCTTCCATATCGCGCACTACTTCTGGCTTTACGTTGAGGTCTTCCGCAATCGCGTTAACTTCATCGTTGTTTAGCCAAGCTAAGCGTTTTTTGGCGCTACGCAGGTTAAAAAACAGCTTGCGCTGAGCTTTGGTGGTTGCAATTTTGACAATACGCCAATTGCGCAGCACAAACTCGTGAATTTCCGCTTTGATCCAATGCACGGCAAATGATACCAAGCGAACGCCCTGATTAGGGTCGAAACGCTTAACGGCTTTCATCAGACCGACGTTACCTTCTTGAATCAGGTCAGCCTGTGGCAGACCATAACCCGAGTAACTACGAGCAATATGCACAACAAAACGCAGGTGCGATAGCACCAAACGGCGCGCTGCTTCCAAGTCACCTTCATCGTGGAGGCGGAATGCAAGCTCACGCTCTTCATCAACGCTTAGTACGGGGATGCCGTTAACCGCTTGAATATAGCCGCCCAGATCGTGACCTGGAGAAAGCTGACCCACCGGTAGAAGACTAGTGCTCATGTGCAGGTGGTCTCCCTTAAAACCTATCGTGGTTGGTGTTCCGTTAACTCTAAGACCTTAGCCTAAGCATAAGGTTCAAATGACCGATGCATTCACTGCATAAGACACAAAACGGGGTGGAAATTCCCGCTACTGACCGCATAACAAACATAATCAACGCGGGCGTATGCTAGAGAGATGGCGTGTAACAGCCAACCAAGCTCCCAGCCAGCCCAGTAGTGTACTGCAAGATAGCAGAATTGTAGAGCCTGTCACATCTAACTGCGGCAACACAAAGTTCGCTCCGTAGCTTGCCGCCAAGGCGGCAACAGGCATCGACAGCCAGTGGTTGCCAAATGCCAGCAATCCCAGCGCCAGCAGACCGCCCCCCACGCCGTACCAAGCCCCACTATAGAGGAAGGGTCGACGGACAAAGGCATGGGTCGCGCCAATGAGCATCACTACTTCGATTTCTCGTCGTCGGCTCTCAACCGAAAGACGGATAGTGTTGCCCACCACTAGCAGCACACCACAGCCGAACAACACCCCAAGCGCGAGCGCCACCCGTCGCCCAAGATCCGCCAAATGACGTAAACGCTCTACCCACGCCAAATCCACGCGCACCTCGTCTACCCCAGAGAACTCCTCCAAGCGCTGTGCCAGTTGTGCCATAGCTGCAGGTTCAACGCTCTGTGGATAAATCACAATACTGGCCGGCAGTGGATTATCTTCCAGCCCTGCCAGGGTATCTTCAATACCAAGGGACTGCTGAAACTCAACCATACCTTGCTCGGCACTGATAATGCGGGTCGTTTCGACACCTTCGTCCGCGATGACAGCCTCCTCAATGCGAACGGACTGTGCAGCATCTACGGTCGTTTCCAAATAAACGGTGAGGGTTGCACTCTCATCCAGTTCTGCGTCTAACAGCTTAGCGCTATCCAAGGTTAACCAAAGCGCCGCAGGCAAGACTAACGCAATGGCGATGGCCAGCATGGTTAGCAAATTACCCACAGGATGGCGTACCAAGCGATAAAGGCTATCCAGTGCCATTGCACGATGATGGCGTCCCCAGGCGCGTAAGCGGCTGCTAAAACGTGTTTGCTGTGAACGTGCGCCACGCCGCTCGGCGTGTGGCTCACTGGGAGCTCTGGCCGATTGTCGCTTACCTTTGGGCGCTGCGCCTATAGGACGGGGTGTCGCGGCACGTTTCATACGGCCCCCTCATCTGCCACCAGACGACCATCTTGCAAACGCAAAATGCGGTGACGTAGTCGCGCAATCAGCGCTAAGTCGTGACTGGCAATCATCACGGTGGTGCCAATACGATTGAAGTCTTCAAACAGCGCCATAATATCGGCAGAAAGCTGTGGGTCTAAGTTACCGGTAGGTTCATCAGCAAGCAGCAGAGCTGGCTTATTAACCACTGCGCGCGCAATGCCCACTCGCTGCTGCTCACCACCGGAAAGCTCTACTGGCAGCGCTTTTTCGCGGTGTAAAAGCCCGACCTTATCCAGTGCTGCACGAACGCGCCGCGCCGTTTCACGCGGCTCTACCCCCTGGATTTCTAGCGGCAGAGATACATTGCGGAACACACTGCGATCAAACAGCAATTGGTGATCTTGAAACACCACGCCAATTTGCCGACGATAAAACGGCACTTGGCTGGCGTGGAGCTCGGCAATGTCGTGCCCAGCCACCACTACCCGGCCACGGCTAGGCTTTTCGAGGCGCATAATTAGTCGCAGCAACGAACTTTTACCAGCACCAGAATGCCCCGTCAGGAACACCATTTCGCCTCTTGCAACGCGAAAGTTGAGGTGTGCCAGCGCATCAAAGCGCCCTCCATAGCGCTTACCCACATGTTCAAAAGCGATCATGCGCGGCCATCATCCCCTTGCCGATCAAACAGCGCGTTAACAAAGTCATCTGCCTCAAAGGGGCGGAGATCATCCAGACCTTCGCCTACACCAATAAAGCGAATCGGTGTTTTTAGCTGCTTCGCCAATGCGAAAATAATCCCGCCCTTGGCGGTACCGTCCAGCTTGGTCAGCGTAATGCCACTGATCGGCACGGCGTCATTAAATGTGCTGGCCTGGGAAATGGCGTTCTGCCCTGTCCCCGCATCCAGCACCAACATCACCTCATGAGGAGCGGTGCTATCCAGCTTCTGCATGACCCGATGAACTTTTTTCAGTTCTTCCATCAGATGACTCTTGTTGTGCAGCCGTCCTGCTGTGTCGGCAATCAGCACATCCACGCCACGTGATTTAGCAGCCGCCACCGCGTCGTAAATCACTGAAGCGCTATCAGCACCCGTATGCTGCGCAATTACCGGCGCGTTGTTACGCTCACCCCACACCTTAAGCTGTTCAACCGCCGCTGCGCGGAAGGTGTCGCCTGCAGCGAGCATGACGCTTTTACCCTCACGTTGAAAACGCTGGGTCAGCTTGCCGATAGTCGTTGTTTTACCTACGCCGTTAACCCCTACCACAAGAATTACAAAAGGCCCTTCACTCTCTTTTTCAAAACTTAGCGGCGTCGCTACCGGCGCCAGCATCAACGCCAACTCTTCTTGCAACCCGCGATAAAGCGCTTCTGGGTTATTCAGTTCTTTGCGCGAAACGCGCGCTTCAAGGCGCTCAATAATCTCGCTAGTGGCTTCAATGCCTACATCCGCCATCAGCAGCTGGGTCTCAAGGTCTTCCAGCAGCTCATCATCAATCTGCTTTTTGCCTAAAAACAGATCGGCAATACCGTCAGTTAGGTTGGCGCGGGTTTTGCCTAACCCTGACTTAATACGAGCGAACCAGCCTCTCTTTTCCCCTTTTTCAGCCACGGGCTTCTCTTGCAGGGCCGGTTTAGGGGCAGATATTGTGGCTGG
>NZ_JABUZE010000102.1:0-5686 GCF_014897805.1 Halomonas sp. 3F2F | reverse complement strand
TGTCCGGGGTTGCCGGCTTCGCCGGGCAAACAAAAAAACCCCGCAAGCACTTAGCTTGCGGGGTTTGGTATTACTGAGCATTGCTCTAAGAACAGTTTTTAGAACAGCTCAAAGAACGCTAGTAAACGTGCTTAGCCGAGCAGGTGCTCAACAGCCGCGCGCTCTTCACGCAGTTCTTTCTCGGTAGCCTGCATCTTCTCTTTGCTGAACGCGTCCAACTCAAAGCCTTGAACGATTTCATACTTGCCACCCTGACAACGAACTGGGTAGGAGTAGATTATGCCTTCTTCAATGCCGTAGCTGCCGTCAGACGGGATCGCCATGCTGACGATACCATCGCAACCCAGTGCCCAATCACGCATGTGATCAATGGCTGAAGACGCCGCAGACGCTGCAGAAGATGCGCCGCGTGCTTTGATAATCGCCGCACCGCGCTGCTGTACTGTCGGGATAAAGTCGTTTTCGTACCAGTCACGCTCGACCAGATCGAAGGCGGCTTTGCCGTCTACTTTGCACTGCGCCAGATCCGGATACTGGGTAGCACTGTGGTTGCCCCAGATAATCATGCTGTCAACGTCGGTAACGTGCTTGCCGGTTTTCTGAGCCAGCTGCGTCAGCGCACGGTTGTGGTCCAAACGCGTCATCGCAGTGAACTGGCCTGCATCGAGGTCCGGCGCATTGCAAGAAGCAATCAATGCGTTGGTGTTAGCCGGGTTACCGACAACCAGCACGCGCACGTCACGGCTAGCGTGATCGTTCAGCGCTTTACCTTGTACAGAGAAGATCGCGGCGTTGGCTTCCAGCAGATCTTTACGCTCCATACCCGGGCCACGCGGACGTGCACCTACCAGCAAGGCGAAATCGGCATCTTTGAAGGCAACGTTCGGATCATCAGTGGCAACGATGTCTTGTACCAGCGGGAAAGCACAGTCGTTAACTTCCATGACAACGCCATTCAGGGCGTCCATGGCTTGGGGAATTTCGAGAAGCTGGAGAATGACTGGCTGATCCGGCCCCAGCATATCGCCAGCGGCGATGCGGAAAATAAGAGAGTAGCTGATCTGGCCGGCACCGCCGGTAATCGCAATACGTACTGGATCTTTCATCATTGCTCCTTGATGGTTCGCCTAGGGTGGGTTCTCGCCTGAGAGTGGGACGACAGAACTCAAGACGCAAAGATGGTATGCCCAGATGTGCAAAAACTCAATCATACATGAGACTACTACCCATTCTCTCAGCGGCTTGGTACTCGCTGCCAGACGCCAGTTGCGCTATGGTGTGTCGGTCAGTAAGCCTTAACTCTTAGTACGGCCTACCCTTCAGCATGACTTGCCTTGTGTGATTTTTTTGGGTTAATACGGATATAACTACCCCATGCGACGAATCCCCTACTCTTACGCGCTTGCTAGCCTGCTGGTTCTGGCGCTTGTGATATGGCTAGCGGTTGGCGATTTCCAACGTTTCCAAAGCAGTCCACCTGATGTAGATACCACTGAACGCGACGCAACACCTCGTGTAGAGGTGATGACCCAGCAGAGCGCGCCCTATATTCCTAAGCACGTGCTGCAAGGCCAGCTAACTGCTGAAAAAGAAACACTGCTGCGCGCCAATGTAACTGGCTATGTCGCAGAAAAACCGGTGGCCCAAGGAGAAACCGTCAGCCGAGGCGAGACACTGCTGGTACTAGACAACGACGCGTTACCCCAACGTCTGCAGCAGGCACGTGATGAGTTAACGCTTGCTGAAGCGGAGTACGCCGGCGCCCAAAACCTGCGTCGCCGTGAGCTGATTTCTCAGCCAGAATTGCTGCGCCTGCAAAGTGCCTTAAGCGCCAGCGCCGCCCAGGTGGCTCAGTTAGAAAAGCAGTTAAGCGATACTCGCCCTACCGCGCCCTTTGAAGGCGTGCTGGACCGCGTCCAGGTTGAACTTGGCGACTTACTGCAACCAGGCGAAGAGTGGGCACGACTGATCGACGACCGACGCTTAATCGGCACCGCTTGGGTGGCTCAACAGCAAATCGGTGAGTTAAGCGTTGGCTTGCCTGTCACCGCGCGACTGCTCAATGGCCAGTCGCTTTCAGGCGAAGTGTCTTACATTAGTAGTCGCGCAGAAGAAGCCACTCGCACGTTCTATATCGAAGTAACGCTCGACAATCCAGACAGGCAACGCCTAGCAGGGAGCAGCGCTGAATTCACCATAACGCTGCCACCTCGCCAAGTGCATACCCTATCGCCTGCTCTCTTTAATCTGAACGAGCAGGGTCAATTAGCCATCAAGCACGTTGTTGAAAATAACCGCGTTGCCCAAACGGCGATTGAATTGGTCAGTGCTGATACCGAACGCGCCTACGTTACTGGCCTACCCAGCTCCGTGCAGTTGATCACCCTCGGCGCAGGTTTGGTCAACCCAGGCGACACCGTAACACCAGTGTCTACCCAGGAAGGTGGTCATGCGTCAGTTGATTAATGCGGCGCTAACCCACACGCGAACCACTCTGCTTCTCCTGGTTGGCTTGCTGCTGGCGGGTACAACCGCCTGGCAGATGATCCCCAAGGAAGCCAATCCAGACGTCACTATCCCGATTATATACGTCTCGCTTTCGCTGGAAGGCGTTAGCCCGGAAGATGGTGAGCGCCTGCTAGTTCGCCCAATGGAGCAGGAGCTGCGTGGAATCGAAGGGCTGCGCAAATTTACCGCCCAGTCTAGCGAAGGTCATGGGTCGGTAACGCTGGAGTTTGATCCTGGCTTTGATCCGGATACAGCGCTTTCTGATGTACGCGAACGCGTGGATATCGCCCGCAGTAGCTTACCGGATGAAGCGGACGAGCCTCGGGTCATGGAGGTTAACGTCTCTGAGTTTCCAGTGTTGAGCATCGGCCTTTCCGGCGAGTTGGATACTCGAGAACGGGTAACCATTGCGCGTCGCTTAAAAGAGGAAATAGAGGGCATTGCCGACGTTCTAGAGGTCGATATTGCTGGCGACCGCGAGGACTTACTCGAAATTGTCGTTGATCCACTGGTACTGGAAAGTTACGGCGTTGATTTTGATACGCTGTTTAATCAAATCTCACGCAATAATCGCCTAGTTGCTGCGGGCAGCTTGGATACCGGCGCCGGACGGCTAGCACTAAAAGTACCGGGCATTATCGAATCGTTAAACGATGTCATGGACATGCCGGTGAAAGTTGACGGCGACCAAGTGGTTACGTTTGGTGATGTTGCGTGGATTTTACCGACCTACAAAGATCCCGAAGGATTCGCCCGCATCGACGGCCAGCCAGCAGTAGTACTGGAAATTTCCAAGCGCGCGGGGGCGAATATCATCGCCACCATTGAAGCCGTAAGAGAACGCTTTGCCCAGGCAGGCGACCTACTGCCTGAACAGCTGCGTATTACCACGATTTTAGACGAGTCGGTTACCGTTCAAAACATGCTCTCTGAGCTGTTAAATAACGTACTCACCGCAGTGGTGCTGGTATTAATTGTTGTCGTAGCCGTGATGGGTTGGCGCATGGCGTTGCTGGTGGGCCTGACCATACCCGGCGCGTTTTTAACCGGCATTCTACTGGTTTGGGCATTTGGTTTTACGCTCAACATTGTGGTGTTATTTGCGCTGATCTTAGTGGCTGGCATGCTAGTGGATGGTGCGATTGTAGTCAGCGAGCTCGCTGACCGACACCTGCATGAGGGGCAGTCTCCCCACCAGGCTTGGCTGAATGCCGCAACACGCATGAGCTGGCCGGTTATTGCCTCTACCGCGACAACGCTTGCGGTATTTATACCACTGCTATTTTGGCCAGGCGTGGTAGGTCAGTTTATGAAGTACCTGCCTGCCACCGTCATCTTGTGCCTTCTTGCGTCGCTAGCCATGGCTCTGGTGTTTTTGCCAACCCTGGGGCGATTGTTTACCCGCACATCCCATACAGCAACCGCGGGTGCTGGCCCGGTCGACGAAAGCACGTCGCTTGGGCGCGCCTATCGCCGCGTACTCGGACGTTTGCTGCAGCATCCCGCCTGGGTGCTCGTGTTTGCGGTGCTGTTAATTGGGTTGATTTATACCGGCTATGCTCGTTTTAATCATGGCGTTGATTTCTTCCCCAGCGTAGAGCCGGACAGCGCGCAAGTGCTGGTACGTGCCCGAGGCGATTTTTCCGCTGAAGAAACCGACACCATCCTGAAGCGGGTGGAAAGCCGACTGGGCAGCATGGGAGAAATCGAAGCCCTTTATGCACGCTCTTTTGCGGTGCCTAACCAGCAAATGGGCAATGATGTGATCGGGATGTTGCAGTTTCAGTTTGTGGACTGGTATCAGCGCCGCCCTGCCCGCACGATTTTGGCTGACATGGCCGAGCGCACTCAAGATCTACCGGGGATAACGCTAGAGTTTCGCGAGCAGGAGATGGGGCCTGGCGGCGGCAAACCTATTCTGCTCGAAGTCAGCGCCACTGATCCAGACATCGCAAATGCCGGCGTTGACCAGATTACGGCACTAATGCACGAGCTAGGCGGCTTTACCGACATCCAGGATAACCGCAGCCTGCCCGGGGTCGAATGGCAGGTAAAAGTTAATCGTGAAGCCGCTGCCCGCATGGGCACCGATATCACCACCATTGGTAGTGCTGTACAGCTACTCACCACTGGCCTTCAAGTGGCCAACTACCGTCCCCCCACCGTTACTGATGAGGTGGATATTCGCGTGCGCTTACCGGAACACTGGCGCACGCTCAACCAACTTGAACGACTGACGATCAACACCCCACGAGGCCAAGTGCCTATTGCTCACTTTGTAGACATTACGCCCGCCCCCAAAGTTGGCACCCTGAATCGTATTGATGGACGCCGTGCGATTACCGTTGAGGCAGATTTAGCACCAGGCTATTTAGCGGACGAGCGGTTGCGAGCGCTACTAGATGCAGGCCAAAGCCAACTTGACGATAGTTTGATGGTTAATGTGGCGGGTGAACAAGAAGATCAGCAGGAATCCATGCAGTTCTTGATCAGCGCTTTCTTGATCGCGATTGGGCTAATGGCGCTGATTCTGGTGACACAGTTCAATAGCTACTATCAAGCAGCGCTAGTGCTATCGGCCATTGTGTTCTCCACTGCGGGCGTTTTGATGGGACTGCTCATTACTGGCCAAGCGTTTGGTATTGTCATGGTGGGCATGGGCATTATCGCCCTGGCAGGTATTGTCGTTAACAACAATATCGTCTTGATCGACACTTACAACGAGTTGCGCGGCCAAGGCATGCCCCCAACCGAAGCGGCACTAGAAGCAGGCACCCTGCGCTTACGCCCAGTGCTTCTCACCGCTATTACCACCGTGCTGGGGTTAATGCCGATGGTGCTGGGAATCAACGTTAATCTTTTTGCACCCGCGCTAGGATTCAATGCCCCCTCGGCCCAGTGGTGGACACAAATGTCCAGCGCGATTGCCGGCGGCCTCACGTTCGCCACAGCCCTGACACTCTTATTAACCCCCTGCATGCTAGTGATAGGCGGCAAGCTAAGGCGTGAGAAGTAATAGGTGAGGTGTGAGACTGCATAGCAGGGGCGACTGGGGCACCGTTCGCGGGTGCCTCATTTGCTCGTGCCTCGCAAGATTCGTTACACCGCGCTACAAAATACTGAATGCACAGGAGTTGTAGCGCGTATATGGACTCCTCCTCGTCTGCAAGCACAAAAG